>NZ_JBBMEN010000003.1:0-251301 GCF_040096575.1 Faecalibacterium intestinale | reverse complement strand
CCCAGCGGAGCGTCCCTGCACGCTGACGGCAGGTAGTAACTTCTCCTGCGGAGCGCATTCCCAATTGTCCATCACAAAACAAAAGGCACCCACAGCCAGTCGGCTGCGGGTGCCTTTTTGCATACAGGGTTTAACGGATAGAGGTGCGCACCAGCGCACGCTTCAGGCGCGCTTGTGCCAGCTCGTACTCACGGTCGTTCAGGTTCTTGCGGGCAAGGATCTCCTCGGCGCGCTTCTTGGAAGCTTCCGCACGCGCCTGATCGATGTCCTCCGCCCATTCCCAAGTGGTAGCCACCAGACGAACGTCCCCGTCCAGCACGCTGAGCAGGCCGCCCATGCAGGCTGCACGGCGGCGCTGACCGTCGGCATCCACAATGTGCGCCTCGCCCATGCCCAGTGCCGTGCAGTAATCGCCGTGCTTTGCCAGAATGGCGATATCGCCGTCAATGGCGCGGCAGACGATGCGCTCGGCCTGACCTTCAAAGGCGCAGCCGTCCGGCGTGACCACCGTCAGATGAAAGGTCGTCATGGCTTACCCCTTCTTCGCTTTTGCGAACACGTCGTCGATGGTGCCCGCGAACAGGAATGCGCTCTCGGGCAGCTCGTCGCACTCGCCGCTCAGGATCATCTTGAAGCCCCGCAGGGTCTCCTTCAGCGGCACATACTGACCGGGCATACCGGTGAACTGCTCTGCCACATGGAAGCTCTGGCTCAGGAAGCGCTGCACCTTGCGGGCGCGGCTGACGGTACGCTTGTCCTCCTCGCTCAGCTCATCCATGCCCATGATGGCGATGATGTCCTGCAGCTCCTTGTAGCGCTGCAGCACCTTCTGGACGGCGCGGGCGATCTCGTAGTGCTCCTGCCCCACGACCTCCGGGCTGAGGATGCGGCTGGTGGAATCCAGCGGGTCCACAGCGGGGTAGATGCCCTGCGATGCAATGTCACGGCTCAGCACTGTGGTGGCATCCAGATGGGTAAAGGTGGTGGCAGGGGCAGGGTCGGTCAGGTCGTCGGCGGGCACGTAGACGGCCTGCACCGAGGTGATGGAGCCCTTGCGGGTGGAGGTGATGCGCTCCTGCAGAGCGCCCATCTCGGTGGCCAGCGTGGGCTGGTAACCAACGGCAGAGGGCATACGACCCAGCAGTGCGGACACCTCGGAGCCGGCCTGCGTGAAGCGGAAGATGTTATCAATGAACAACAGCACGTCCTGATTCTTCACATCGCGGAAGTACTCCGCCATGGTCAGGCCGGACAGTGCCACGCGCATACGGGCTCCCGGGGGCTCGTTCATCTGGCCGTAGACCAGTGCGGTCTTGTTGATAACGCCGCTCTCGGTCATTTCGCCGTACAGGTCGTTGCCCTCACGGGTGCGCTCGCCAACGCCGGTAAATACCGAGTAACCGTTGTGCTCGGTGGCGATGTTATAGATCAGTTCCTGGATCAGGACGGTCTTGCCGACACCGGCGCCGCCGAACAGGCCGATCTTACCGCCCTTGGCGTAGGGGCAGATCAGGTCAACGACCTTGATGCCGGTCTCAAGGATCTCGGTGGTGGACTGCTGCTCCTCGTAGCTGGGAGCGGGACGGTGGATGGGCCAGTAGGCATCCGGGGTGGGGGCGGGCTTGTTATCCACCGGCTCGCCCAGCAGGTTGAACACGCGCCCCAGACACTGGTCGCCTACGGGCACCTTGATGGACTCGCCGGTGTCCACGGCATCTGTGCCGCGCACCAGACCATCGGTGCTGCTCATGGCAATGCAGCGTGCCACATTGTCGCCAGTCAGCTGAGCGACCTCCACCACCAGCTTCTGGCCGTGGTTGTCGATCTCAATGGCGTTGAGCAGCTCCGGCAGCTCGCCATCCTTGAACTGGATGTCCAGCACCGGGCCAATGACCTGGATCACCTTGCCGATATGTTTTTCGGACATAGGCTACAACTCCTTATCTTTTATAATGCAAGTGCTTAATGGTCAGCGTCCTCGCCCTCTCCGTCATTGCTTTCGCAATGCCACCTCTCCAAAAGGGAGAGGCCTTGGCAGTCCCCATAAAGTTGATGGTTTTGCCAAGGGCTCCCCCTTTGGGGGAGCTGGACGCGAAGCGGCCTGAGAGGGCGAGCTGCCTTTAGTTCTCCGCGCCGGCCACGATCTCGGTGATCTCCTGCGTGATAGCAGCCTGACGGGCACGGTTATAATACAGGTTGAGATGGTCGATCATCTCACCGGCGTTCTTGGTGGCAGCGTCCATGGCGGTGCGGCGGGCGGCCAGCTCGCTGGCTACGCTCTCGCACACGGCACCGTAGACGACACCGGCCACATACTCCGGGATGATCGCGCTGAATACTTCCTCGCTGCTGGGCTTGTACAGGATCTGACTGCGGCGTGCCTCCGCCTTCTGCTGCTCGGTGGGCTCCATAGCCAGCGGCAGCACCTCGATGGAAACTGCCGTCTGGGTCATCATGGAATCGAACCGGGTGTAGCAGAGCTTTACGGCGTCAAACTCGCCCTTGCGGTACACTTCGGTGATCTGGCGCGCCAGCTGGAAGCACTGTCCCACCGAAATATCGGCGGCCAGCAGCACCTCCTGCGTGAACAGTTCGGCTTCGTGGTGGGCAAAGTACTCTGCCGAGCGCTTGCCGATGGGCAGCACCTCCACATTGCCGCTTTCCTGTGCGGCCAGCTTGAGCACATTGGCGTTGTAACCGCCAGCAAGGCCGCGGTCACCGGCAATGACCACCAGCAGCGTGCGCTTGATCTCGCTGCGGCGCAGGTAGGGGTTGCGGGCCCGGGGGTCCGCTGCCGCGATCTCGGTCAGGGTCTTGTACAGCGTTTCAAAATAGGGTCGGCTGTGCTCGACCCGCTCCTTGGCACGGCGCATTTTGGAGGAAGCTACCAGCTCCATGGCCTTGGTGATCTGCATGGTGCTCTCTACGCTTTTGATGCGCAGCTTGATGTCCTTCATGGAACCAGCCATGCGTTACGCCTCCTTCCCTTTAATGCGCCTTGACAAAGCTTTCGGTGTACCGGGTCAGCACGGTCTTGAGCTGCTCCTCGGTGTCCTTATCCAGATTGCCGGTGGTGCGGATGGTGTCCATCACGGCAGCCCCGGCGGCATCGCTGTCCAGATACTCGTACAGGCTCTTCTCGTACTCTGCCACATCCGGAACCTTGACGTTGACAAGGTAGTCGTGAATGGTAGCGTACAGGATGGCGACCTGCTTTTCCACAGGCACGGGCGCGGAGCGGTTCTGCTTGAGCACCTCCACGATGCGCTCGCCCTGTGCCAGACGCGCCTTGGTGTCGGCGTCCAGATCAGAGCCGAACTGTGCAAAGGATTGCAGCTCGCGGTACTGGGAGTAGATCAGCTTCAGGGTGCCGGCAACCTTCTTCATGGCCTTGATCTGAGCGTTGCCGCCGACGCGGGACACCGAGATACCGGGGTTGACTGCCGGCATGACGCCGGAGTGGAACAGCTCGGTCTCAAGGAAGATCTGACCATCGGTGATGGAGATGACGTTGGTGGGGATGTAGGCGGAAACGTCGCCCGCCTGCGTCTCGATGATGGGCAGAGCCGTCAGGCTGCCGCCGCCCAGCTCGTTGGAAAGCTTGGCAGCGCGCTCCAGCAGACGGGAGTGCAGATAGAAAACGTCGCCGGGGTAAGCCTCGCGTCCCGGGGGACGGCGGATCAGCAGCGACAGGGCACGGTAGGCCACAGCGTGCTTGGAAAGGTCATCGTAGATGATGAGAACGTGCTTGCCCTGCTGCATGAAGTATTCGCCCATGGCGCAGCCGGAGTAAGGGGCGATATACTGCAGGGGGGACAGCTCCGAGGCGGTGGCGGACACCACGATGGTGTAGCCCATGGCACCGGCTTCGGTCAGGCTCTGCACGAGGTTTGCCACGGTAGAGCGCTTCTGACCGATGGCAACATAAATGCAGATGACGTCCTTGCCCTTCTGGTTGATGATGGTATCGGAAGCGATGGTGGTCTTGCCGGTCTGGCGGTCACCGATGATCAGCTCGCGCTGACCGCGTCCGATGGGAATCATGGAGTCGATGGCCTTGATACCGGTCTGCAGCGGCTCCTTGACGGGCTGGCGCTCGATGATGCCGGGCGCGCGGCTCTCGATGGCGCGGTACTCGGTGGTCTCGATGGGGCCTGCGCCGTCGATGGGCTGACCCAGTGCGTTGACCACGCGGCCGATCATGGCATCGCCCACCGGCACGGAGACTACCTTGCCGGTGCGCTTGACGATGCTGCCTTCTTTGATGCCGGCATCCGAGCCCAGCAGCACGATGGAAACGGTATTTTCCTCAAGGTTCTGGGCCATACCGTATTCGCCGTTGTCAAACTGGAGCAGCTCGCCTGCCATGCACTTTTCCAGACCGCTGGCCCGGGCGATGCCGTCGCCCACCATAATGACCGTGCCGGTCTCGCTCTGCTCGATGGCATTTTCATAATGCTTGATCTGCGCACGGATGATCTTGGAGATCTCTTCAGGTTTCAGTTGCATCTTTGTTTGTTCACCACTCAATTCATAATAGTCATTTCGGGTGGAAATTCGTTCTGTGCTCTGCCCCGTTTGTAAAGGGCAGGGAAAAAGTTACAGAGTGACCGCCGCAATATCCCGGCGCAGGGAGGCAAGGCGGTTCTGGACGGTGCCGTCCAGCTCGGTGCCCTCGATATCCAGCCGGATACCGCCCAGCACCTTGGCATCCACCTTGGTTTTAAGGTCGATGGTCTTGCCGGTCAGGCTTTCCAGCTTGGCGTGCAGCGCCGTGCGCTGCTGCTCGGTCAGCGGAACAGCCGAGATGGCCGTAGCTTCCAGAATGCCGTGCGCCTGATTGTAGCGGATGCGGTAGGCCCGTGCGCAGCCGGACAGCTCCCGCAGGGTGCCCTTCTCGCACAGGATCTTTAAAAAGTTCAGCACATAGAGGTGGACCTGCCCGCGCAGGGCTTCGTCCAGCAGGCCGCAGCGCTCCTTTTTGGGGATGCTGGGGGTGCTGAGCAGCCGCAGGTAGTCCGGGTTTTGCTTCAGAAGCTGTTGCACCTCGTCAAGCTCGCCCAGAATGCGGGGCTCCAGCCCTTCCTCTGCCGCCAGATCGTACAGACTGCCGCCGTACATCTTTGCAGTTTCGGTCATGATGCTTCACCCACGTTTTTGATAAATTCGTCGATCAGGTCCTTGTGGTCCTTCTCACTGATCTCGCGCTCCACCACCTTGGATGCGATCTCCATGGCGATGCCGCCGATCTCGTCCTTGACCTCGTTCACAGCCTTCTTGCGCTCCTGCGCAATGTCAGCTTCGGCCTTCTGCTTCAGCGCAGCGGCCTGTGCGCGGGCCTCGCCCACGATCTCTTCCGAGCGGGCGGTGGCGGTCTTTTGCGCCGCAGCTACGATCTGGTTGGCCTCGGTGCGGGCGTTCTGCAGGTTCTGCTCGTACTCCGCCTTCATGGCTTCGGCCTCGGTGCGCAGCTTCTGTGCATCTGCGATCTCGCTGTCGGCCTTGGCCTTGCGGTCGGCGATCACCTGTTTGATCGGCTTCAGCAGGAACTTTTTGAAGATGACCAGCTGGATCATCAGGTTGCAGATCTGGGCCAGAAAGGTCCAGCCATCCAGCGTGATCAACGCCTGATACAGTTCCATAAGCGTCTCCTTTCGTTATTTTTTCGGATCGGGAGGCTTATGCCAGATACTTCATGAACATACCGGGAGCCAGGAAGATCAGCAGCAGGCCGGTAACAAAGCCGTAGATACCGGTGGTCTCGGAAAGGGCAACACCGAGGATCAGGGTGCTGGTAACGTCGCTCTTGCACTCGGGCTGACGGCCAACGGCCTCACAGGCAGCGGCAGCAGCGTTGCCTTCGCCGATACCGGGGCCGATACCTGCGATCAGTGCGCAGCCTGCGCCGATGCCGCAGCCTGCCAGAGCGATACCACGAGCCAGATACTGGAAATCAGTCATAAGATTTGTCCTCCTAAAATGTGTTTGTGTTTTGGGGGATGCCGGGAAAGGTTAATCCTCACCGGCAGCACGTTTGATGAAGATTGCGGTCAGGGTACAGAAGATGAACGCCTGAATGCAGCCGCCGAACCAGTCGAAATACAAACCGGTAAAGGCCGGGATGCCGATCTGGAACAGCTGGATCTGACTCAGGAAGCCCGGCAGCCAGCCAAAGATGACGTGGCTCAGGCTTGCCAGTGCCCAGTACAGCAGTGTGGAGATGACCGTACCGGACAGGATGTTGCCGAAGTGACGGAACGCCATGCTGACAGGGGTAGAGATCTCTGACAGCACATTGATGGGTGCCATGATAAAGATCGGATCGAGCAGACCCTTGATATAGGCCAGAATGCCGTTTGTCTTGATCTTGTAGTACATGATCAGAACAAACACCACGATGGCCCACGCTGCTTCGGTGTTCAGGTCAGCCGTGGGGCTCCACAGGCCGACGACGCTGATCAGGTTACACCCGATGCTCAGTGCAAAGATGGCACCGATGAGGGGGATATACTGATCGAAGTGGAAGCCCATGTTGTCGTGCACGAACTGCTCCAGCCGTGTTACGATGAACTCGGCTGCGGCCTGTCGTTTGGACACATTTTCCAGCTTGAGGTCGTGCCCCAGCCAGATGGCAAAACCCGAGAGCAGCGCCATGACGATCCACGTGGTTACCAAGGTCTGGGTAATTTTAAAATCACCCAGCAGGGGGATATTGGTGTGGATGGTATACAGGATCTTTGCGCCGTTCAGTTCCATTTATTCTTGTTCACCCCCTTCGTCACGGGGCTGCACCGCAGACGCCTTGGCGGGGGCGGGGTCATCTTCCACAGAGATGTCCACCGGCTCCTGCGGGGGTGTGAGCGGCTTGTACTTCCCGGTTATCTGGAGATAATAGATCGTAACTCTGGGGAACAGCAGCGGCAGAACGCCTGCAAACGCCTGGAAACAGGGAGCCGCAATGGCTATAATGATCCACAACGCCTGCAGCAGCATCCTTGTATTATAGGATATCTGCAGCTGCGCTTTACGCTTTTTTTCGTCCGGCTCGTCAATGACCTTCTGCACTACAAAGCAGATGCCGGCAAAGTTGCCGATGGCTACCAGCGCGCCGATGATGCCGCCCAGCAGCACCCGGTAGTCAAAGACTACCCAGCCCACCAGATGCAGCGCTGCAAACACCACCCACATCACGGCGGTGCATAAGGACACGCCGCAGGCGATGCGCAGCAGCTCCTTTTTGGATTCCGGCTGCAATTTCATAAAAACGGACCTCCATTACTGGTGGGAGTTAAAGCCCACCCGATGATTTTTTTCGTGTTTGGAGCGCTCCAGCCGTTCCTTGCAGAACACCCAGAAGTTCTGCGCCCCGGCGGCAAGCCCCAGACCCACAGCGGGCAAAAACAGCCATTCCGGCCAGCCCCAGTGCTCCACAGCCCACCAGCATCCGGCAAGGCAGAGCACCAGCGGTAGCAGCATATTCAGCCCCAGCTGGGTCAGCCAGACCAGATCTTCCAAAGCCTTGTACCAGCCCTTCAAGTCCTGCGCCGCTCCTTTCTGCGGGTGCTGCCTGTGTTCCAGTATCTGGAAGTCTTGCCAGAGATGGACAGGCAGCCAAAAAGTCTATGCCCTCAGTATACTTCAAAACGTTGGATATTGCAATCAATTCTCCACCGAAATATAGTAAAATTTCATAGTTTGTTCAGACTGATTCCATAAATGTGCGCCGAAAACACACATTGTGCGCCTGCGGGCACATCATTGCACAAACTTTGCAGAAAAGTTTGTGCAGAGTGTAAAAAACAGTGAAAGGTCGGCTCCCCGGCGGGGAGGACGATTTTAAATGGCTTCCGCTGCGCTCTAGCCATAATTAGAGGAATTGAATTTTTATTTCGCGTTTGTCGCGCTCTGCGGAGCGCTCCAAACGCATTTTCACGGGAGGAGTCGTAACGAAAAACGGCAGCTATCGCGCCGCTTTCTGCGAAAGCGCGGCGCTGGGGGGACTTTCTGACTGCTTTTAGCGGGAAAAACTTCTCAGTCATCGCTGCGCGATGCCAGCGGGAGCGGACTGAGAGGGCTTTTCAGCTAAAGGCCAGCTAAGCCTTTCCGCTGCGCGACTGTTTCCGTAGGAAACCAGCGCAGCAGCTGCCGTTTTCCTCTGGGGCTCTTCCGGTGAAAAGGGAATTTCGGAGCGTCCGCAGACGCTCCGAAATTCCGAAACTATAAATAATTCTTCCTTGAACTATGTGCAGAGCAACGCGGAGCACATTTTAAATCGTCTTATGCAAAAGGGGCTGCCGCACGTTTGTGCGGCAGCCCCGGCGGGTGCTTTGGGATTCAGGCGCTTACCAGAGGTTTGCGGTCTCGTTGTACAGACCCTCGTAGCTCTTGGCGGAAACGTCCCAGCTGAAATCGCACTCCATGCAGTGACGCACGAGGTTCTTCCAGTTTTCCTTGTTGTTGTAGGCATCCTGTGCGTTGCAGCAGGCCACATACAGCTCGTGGGCGTTGTAACCGGCGAAGGTAAAGCCGTTGCCATCGCCCATGGTGCTGTCGTGGATGGAGTCGCGCAGACCGCCGGTCTCGCGGACGATGGGAGGTGTGCCGTAGCGGCAGGCCACCATCTGTGCCAGACCGCAGGGCTCGCTCTTGGAGGGCATGATGAAGGCGTCGGCACCGGCGTAGATCTCCTGCGAGAGCTTGGGCTCAAAGCCGATGTAGGTGCCCACACGGCCCGGGTGACGGCCGCACAGGTCAGAGAAGAAGTTCTCGTACTGGCTCTCGCCGCTGCCCAGAATGACCAGCTGGATGCCGCGGTCCACCAGACCGTCAGCGATGCTCTGCACAAGGTCAAAGCCCTTCATGCCCACCATGCGGCTGACCATGCCAAAGACGGGGCTACCGTCTTTGTTCAGACCAAATCTGTCCTGCAAAGCTTCCTTGCACTTGGCCTTGCCGGTCTCAAAGGTCTTGATGCTGTAATTGAAGGGGATGTTCTTGTCGGTGGCGGGGTCGTTGGCGTCCATATCGATGCCGTTCAGGATGCCGCACAGCTTGTACTGCTTCTCACGCAGCAGAGCGTCCAGACCGTAGCTGAACCACGGGTCCAAGATCTCCTGTGCGTAGGTGGGGCTGACGGTGGTGATCTTGTCGGCAGTCTCGAAAGCGCCCTTCATGAAGTTGGCGCAGCCGTCGTACTCCACGATATGCTGGTCCCGGTGGCCGATGCCGCAGGTGTCCTCCAGAATATCGGTGCCGTACTTGCCCTGATAGGCAATGTTGTGGATGGTGAACACGGTCTTGATGCGGTTGAACTTGTCCAGATGACGATAGTACAGGTTCAGGTACACCGGCACCAGAGCGGTCTGCCAGTCGTTGCAGTTGATGATATCGGGGGTGAAGTCGATATAGAACAAGGTCTCCAGCACCGCACGGGAGAAGAAGGCGAAGCGCTCGCCGTCATCGTAGAAGCCGTACAGGCCGCGGCGCTTGAAGTAATATTCGTTGTCGAGGAAGTAGTAGGTCACGCCGTCCACATCGGCCTTGAACAGGCCGCAGTACTGGCTGCGCCAGCCCACAGGGACGGAATAGTTGGTAACGTATTCCAGCTTATCGCGGTACTTCAAATCGCCGTACAGGGGCATGATGACGCGGGCGTCCACGCCGTCCTTGACCAGCGCTTTGGGCAGGGCACCTGCCACATCGGCCAGACCGCCGGATTTGGCAAAGGGATTGGCTTCCGAAGCAGCATACAGGATCTTCATAGGATTCGCTCCTTCCATGATACAGGCAGATGTTCGCGCTCCCCGCCGCTATGAAAAGCGGCGCGAACCTTGCATACAAAAGAGCAGGCGGGGGCACACAGATGCCCCCGCCCCTCTCAAGAGGGGCTACCGGGGAGGAAGCCGCCCCTATGGATATTGCATCGATCAGACGGTGTGGTTCTTCTGGACGTAGACCGGGAAGCTCTCGGTGCCGGACAGCTTTTTGCCGGCGGTGATCTTCACGTTCTTATCGGTGACAACGCAGTCCAGCTCCACGTTGGGCTCGACCACGGTATCCTGCATCAGGACGCAGTTCTTGACCACAGCACCCTTCTTGACCTTGACGCCGCGGAAGAGCACGCAGTTCTCCACAGTGCCCTCGATGACGCAGCCGTCGGCCAGAATGGAATTCGAAACCTTGGAGCCGGTGACGTAACGGGTGGGGTTATCGTCACGGATCTTGGTGTAGATGGGGCAGCCCTTGGGGAACAGTGCCTCCAGATTCTCGTCCTTGATCAGCTTCAGGTTCTCGTCAAAGTAGCTCTTCATGTCGCAGACATGAGCCACATAGCCGGTGTACTCCAGCGCATGGATGTTCAGGATGTTGACGTTGTGTGCCAGAATATCGCGCTCGAAGTAGATCAGACCGCGGGCGGTGGCGTCCTTGACCAGCTTGATCAGGGTCTCGCGCTCCAGCACATAGATGTTCAGATCCAGATTCTGCACGCCGGAGCGGTAGTCGTTGAACAGCAGCTCGGTCACGCGGCCATCAGAATCAATGGTCAGGGTGTAGTTGTCGTTCTTGCGGCCCTCGGGGATCTCGGTCTTCTGGTAAGCCACAGTCACGTCGGCACCGCTGGCCTGATGGGCAGCCAGCAGGGCGTTGAAATCGTAGTTGACAGCGATGTTGGCATCGCTCATGACCACATACTTCTCCTTCTGGTGCTCGAGGAAGCTCAGAATGGAGCCCAGAGCCTCTACACGGCCGGAGTAGATGCGCACACCCTTTTCTGCAAAGGGAGGCACGATGTTCAGGCCGCCGTGACGGCGTGCCATATCCCACTCGCGGCCGGTGCCCAGATGATCCATCAGGGAGTGGTAGTTTTTACGCACCACGATGGAAACGTTGGAAATGCCGCAGTTGGCCATGCTGGACAGCACAAAGTCTACCATGCGGTAACGGCCCGCCAAGGGGATCGAGGCCATTGCGCGCTCGGTCACCAGCTCGGGAACGGTATTGTCATAGCTGTTGGGGAAAATGATACCCAACGCATTGGTGTTCTGTCTCAGCATACTTCCACACCCTCCTTGACGGATTCAAACACTTTTGCGCCCTCCTTGACGGTAGCGCCTGCGCCGATGGTCAGACCGGTGCCAACGTGGGCAATTGCGCCCTCGCCGCCGACCTTTGCACCTGCGCCCACAACAACGTCCTCAGCAAGGATGCAGCGCTTGACCACGGCACCTGCCTTGACCACGACACCGTCCATCAGCACGGCGTCCTCAACGGTAGCGCCCTCTTCCACAACAACGCCTGCGCTCAGGACAGAGTGCTTGACGTTGCCGTAGATCTTGCAGCCCTCGGTGATGAGGGAGTCCTGCACAACGGCGCGCTCGCCGATCTTCTGGGCGGGCAGCACGGGGTTGCGGCTGTAGATCTTCCAAGTCTTATCAAAGATATCGATGCCGGAGTTCTCGGGGTCCAGCACCTCCATGTTGGCTTCCCACAGGCTGTCGATGGTGCCCACGTCACGCCAGTAACCGGCAAAGCGGTAGGCGTACATCTTGCGGCCGTCACGCAGCAGGGCGGGGATGATGTTCATGCCGAAGTCATTCTTGGAGTTGGGGTCAGCCTCGTCCTCGATCAGATACTTCTTGAGCACATCCCAGTTGAAGATGTAGATGCCCATGGATGCCAGATTGGACTTGGGCACCGGGGGCTTCTCCTGGAACTCGGTGATGCGGTCGGTCTCGTCTGCCACCATCAGGCCAAAGCGGGAGGCTTCCTTCCAGTCCACTTCCATAACGGCCACAGAGAACTCTGCGCCCTTTTCCTTGTGGAAGCGCAGGAAGTCGGCGTAGTCCTGCTTGCAGATCTGGTCGCCGGACAGGATGATGACGTACTCGGGATCATAGCTGTCGATGAAGCCGATGTTCTGGTAGATGGCGTTTGCGGTGCCCTTGTACCAGTCGGTGCCGTTTGCCTGCTCGTAAGGGGGCAGAGTGTGCACACCGCCGTGCAGACGGTCCAGATCCCAAGGCTGACCGTTACCGATGTACTCGTTCAGCTTCTGGGGCTGGTACTGCGTTGCGATACCGACCGTGTCGATATCGGAGTTGACGCAGTTGGACAGCGGGAAGTCCACGATGCGGTACTTACCGCCGAAGGACACCGCAGGTTTTGCCGTCTTTTGTGTCAGCGCGTATAAGCGCGAGCCACGTCCACCGGCAAGGATCATTGCCACGATTTCTTTTGCCATAGCTTTATTCTCCCCTTTAGCATTTCCGTTTTGGAAATGATAGTCAACAGATCAGAATGTTCGTGCGTGCATCCGTGTGGGCATCCTTACTCCTTGGGTGCTTTTGCTTTGCGGGTGCGCTTTGCGGGTTTGGTTTCTGCTTCGGTCTCAGGTTTTGCTTTTGCCGCAGTCTTTGCCTTGGCGGCGGTTTTCTTTACCGGCTTGTCCGCTGCGGCCTTGGACTTGGCAGCGGTCTTTTTTGCTTTTTCCGGTTTTTCATCCGCCGTTTCGGCGGCCTTGGCCTTGGTGGTGCGGGTCTTTTTTACCGGCTTGTCGGCGTCCGGCTCGGCTTTGGCCTTGCGGGTCGTCTTTTTTACCGCCTTTTCCACGGCGCCCTTGACGGTGGATTTTTTGGCGGTCTTTTTTGCCGGTTTGTCCGTGCTGTCCTCTGCTGCCTTGCGGGTGCGCTTTGTGGGCACCTCAAAGTACAGGGTGCTCATGGGCGGCAGGGTAACGGTGATGCTCTGCTCAAAGCCGTGCTGCGGCTTTTTGTGGGTGCGCACCGGCTTGTTGTGCACGGTGCCGGAGCCGCCGAAAGTGGCATCGTCGCTGTTCAGGATCTCCTTGTAGGTGCCGGACACCGGTGCGCCGAGGGTGTAGCCCTCGCGCAGGACGGGGTTGAAGTTGCAGATGACAAGGATCTGCTTGCCGGCGGCGTCCTTGCGCAGGAAGGCGATGACGCTCTGCTGCGAGTCGTCCGGCACGATCCACTGGAAGCCTTCCCAGCTGTAATCGATCTGCCAGAGGGCGGGGTGCTCTTTATAGAAAGCGTTCAGGGTGCGGACGTAGTTCTGCAGCTCGGCGTGCTTGTCGTAATCCAGCAGCATCCAGTCCAGCTGCTTTGTCTCGTTCCACTCGGCAAACTGGCCGAATTCTTGGCCCATGAACAGCAGTTTCTTGCCGGGGTGTGCCATCATATAGCCGAAGAAGGTGCGCAGGTTGGCAAACTTGTCGTCATACTCGCCGGGCATCTTGTTCAGCAGGCTGCCCTTGCCGTGCACTACCTCATCGTGGCTGATGGGCAGGACGAAGTTCTCGCTGAAGGCGTAGAAGAAGCTGAAAGTCACCTTGTTGTGGTTGCCGGCGCGGAACAGCGGGTCGGTCTTCATGTAGCTGAGCATATCGTTCATCCAGCCCATGTTCCACTTGAAGTTGAAGCCTAAACCCCCGTCCGAAGCGGGCTTTGTGACCATGGGCCACGCGGTAGACTCCTCGGCGATCATGTACTTGTGGGGGTGACGGCCCAGCACGGTGTTGTTCAGCTTGCGCAGGAAGGCGATGGCTTCAAGGTTCTCCTTGCCGCCGTCCTTATTGGGCTCCCATTCGCCCTGCTTGCGGTTGTAGTCCAGATAGAGCATGGAAGCCACGGCGTCCACCCGCAGACCATCAATGTGGTACTGCTCCAGCCAGTACAGTGCGCTGGAAATGAGGAAACTCTGCACCTCGTTGCGGCCGAAGTCGAACACCATGGTGCCCCACTCCTTGTGCTCACCGCGCTTGGGGTTGGGGTCCTCGTAGCAGGCCTCGCCGTCAAAATTGTACAGTCCGAACTGATCCTTGGGGAAGTGGGCGGGCACCCAGTCCATGATGACGCCGATGCCTGCGGCGTGCATCTTATCCACAAAGGCCATAAAGTCCTTGGGGGTGCCGTAGCGGCTGGTGGGAGCAAAATAGCCGGTGACCTGATAGCCCCAGCTGCCGTCGAACGGATATTCCATCACCGGCAGCAGCTCTACATGGGTGTAGCCCATATCCTTGATGTACGGGATCAGCTCGTCCGCCAGCTCGGAGTAGTTGTAGGGCTTGCCGCCCTCCTTCAGCTTCCAGCTGCCGGCGTGCATCTCGTAGATATTCATCGGGCCGTTGATCACATCCGCCTTTTTCTGTGCGGACTGCCATGCGGCGTCGTGCCATGCAAAGCTGGACAGGTCGTAGACCTTGCTGCCGTTGGACGGACGGGTCTCGGCGTGGAAAGCGTAAGGATCGGCCTTGTAGACAAGGTCGCCTGCGCGGGTGGTCACGCAATATTTATAAACATCGTATTCCTTCATGCCGGGAATGAACAATTCCCACACGGAATCGCCATCCACCTTGCGCATGGGATGGCTGCCGGGCTTCCAGCTGTTGAAGTCGCCCACAACGCTGATGGCTGCGGCGTGCGGTGCCCATACACGGAACACAACGCCGGACTCCCCGACCCGTGTTTCCAGATGTGCGCCGAAGTAGCGGTAAGCCTCGCAGTTATTGCCCTGCTTGAACAGGTACACCGGCAGATCCGATGTATTGCTCTGAATCTTTTCTTCGGTCGGTTTCATAGACTGCTCCTCCCCGTGCGGAAGCCGAAAGCGGCTTTCGCAGCTTTGTACTCTTTTATATTAAAAGGTTTTTACCATTTTTGCAAGACTTTTTGTCCGAAAATCAAATACAATTAACACAAATTTTCTGGCATTCTCTGTATGTTGTGGGCATACCATCCAAAATTTGCAGCTCGACATCGTGTAAACTGCTCATTTGACAAACGGTTCCGGCGAAAGCGTTGCGAAAAAAGAAGAAAGAGTTTCGGATGCGACATTTTTGTGAATAAGAAGGTGCTCATAACGGTAAAGCAAACTCCCCCAGGCATCACTGTGCGATGCCAGATTCCCCTTTTTGTCACCTACGGTGACATCTTCCCCCGGCCGGGGGAAGTCGGCCTCTGGGATGGGGCCTCTGGCGTAACCGGTGGCTTTTCCGTTGAATGGAAAACTGTCCCGCATTGCCAAAGGCTCCCTCGGAGAGGGAGCTGTCAAAACCTACCGGTTTTGAATGAGGGAGTTTAAATTCCCGTGAAACTAAAAAAATCGGAGCACCCGCGGGTGCTCCGATTTTTTAGTGGTTATTGTTTTTCGTTTCTCAGTCCACAACGTAGACGTTGACCTGAATGGCGCCGTTGATAACGCTTTCGGCGTAGGTCTCGTAGAACAGGTCTACAAGGATCTGCCCTTTCTGGACGGCGATGCCGGTATCGGTGGCTACGGCGTAGCCGTAGACGAACTTGCCGTCGGTGGAAGTGATGTAGAGCTTGGTGCCGTAGGGGATCACGTCCGGATCCACAGCCACGGTGCCGTAGCCCAGTCCCAGACCGGAAGAGCCCTTGCCGCCACGGGAATAGTAGCCGGTGGCCTTGCCGGTGAGCACCTTGCTATAAGAGGTAGGGGCGTTGGTGGTGCCGTCCGCGCCGGTCAGGGGGGACACCGGTGCGCCTGCGCCGTAGGTCTTGATGACGTGGTCGGTGGGCTCCACCGTAGTGGTGGTATCCACAACGGTGCTGTTCTCCAGCTCGCCGTCCACATAGCGGTCGCGGGTGGTCACGGTCTGCTGACCGGCTGCGCCGTGCTGCATAGTAGTGGTGCGGCCGGTGTTGCGGAAGTACAGGCTGGTGTAGACATACTGGGTGTCGTAGGGGATAGCCTGCGTCTCCACACGCTCTTCGTAGTCCACGCGGTGGACCACGATCTTGCTGCCGGCTGTCACGATGTGATCCAGCGCCGGCTCGGTGTAGTCGTCCCCTTCAAGGGTGATGCCGGCGCGCTCCAGCGCATCGGCTACGGTGCCGTACACCAGCTTGACCGGGTACTCCTGCCCGTCGGCGGTGATGCTGACGGAGAATGCGCGCTCGATATTCAGGGATGCAAGATTGCCGCTGAACGCGGTGTAGTAGACCTCATCGCCCTCTTCAGAGCGGATGCCGGAAAGGTGCATGACCTGTGCGGGGGAAGCAGCGGCATCGGTCACAAGAACCTGCCGCGCACCATTGGAGTCGGTGACGTAGGTCAGCCGCAGATTTGCAGCGGTGACGCCAAGGGTAGCCACAAGGCATACCACCATGACACAAAATGCCAGCACACGGGGAGATACTGCCTGCTTTGCGGCAGTAACTGCTTTCTTCAATTTAACGGAAGCGATACGAGACAACTCCTCTCTTTGTCGTATTTGGTGCGGCCGCGGGTATTGCATCGGCACCCCGACCGCCCGGACTGCGGCGGCTGGGGATATAAGCGCCGCACAGTCAAATACGATGCTCTCTTTGGGTAAAAGAAGAAGCATCGTATTACAGGTTGGAATCCGCTTTGGGCAGACCACAAAACTGCCCCGGCACGGGCCGCATCTGCCCATGCCGTGCCGTACGCAGGACGGCTTTTTACTTCATCCAGATAGAATTTAAACGCTGCAACGTTCGTTGCACAAACGGTATTTTACCAGACCGTAAAGCATCTGTCAAATCTGTGTCTCGCATTTTGTTAGATTTGTAACATAGTTTTTTGTGCAATTTTCACAGTGTTTTCTTTTATATTTTGGTTTTTAGGTGGTTTCCTTCTGATTTTTGCCTTTTTTCTGCGCATGATTTGTTCATGAATTTTTAACATTTGCACCGACTTTTTTTCCTGCAAATAAGGCCGCAGATACTGCCGCTACGCCCAAAACAAGCTGCCCCACATCGCGGGTTTTGCATGGAAAACCTGCGGGGGAATTACCCTGCTCCGGCAGGGGAAAACGGCCTGCCTCTGCGGGGCAGAAAACCCGTTTAGCAAAATGCCGAAGAACAGAAAATTTCACATTTTCTGTACACACTGGATAGTTCTGCGCCCCCGGCGGTACAATCGGGACAGCAAACAGAAAAGGAGGTTTTGCATGGAGATCGAGATCCTTGAACAGCAGTGCGGCGGCACCGAATTTGTGCCCAGCCCGCACCGGCTGCACCTTGGCGCACAGAACGCCGAGGGGGTGGACCGGCTGCAGTTCATCCTGCCCGCAGCGTGGGCGGAGTGCACGCTGGCGCTGTACCTGCGCCGCAGCGACGGGGTGCAGCTGGCCGCCATTCCGCTGGACACCGACGGCAGCGTGACGGTGGACCGCCGCCTGACCGGCAGTGTGCGGGGACAGTGGATGCTGGCCGCCATGGGCAGCAGCGGCTACACCGCCTACACCCGCCCCGGCAGCTACGACGTGTACGCCACCCTGCCCACGGACGGCGGCAGTGAGGAGCTGCCGCCCTCGGTGTACGAGCAGTTCGTGGCGCGCGTGCTGGAAAGCGCCCGCGCCGCAGCGGAGAGCGCCCGCCGCGCCGAGAACGGTGCGGCAGACACGGCCGTGCAGGCGGCGCTGGCGCAAAAGGCTGCGGACAAGATCCTTGCCGACCGCACCGATGCCGACGCCTGCGCAAAGCGGGCGGAGGCCGCTGCGCTGCGGGCCGAGAGCTATGCCCCTGCCGATGGACGGGTGCTGAGCGTGAACGGCAAGGGCGGCGCGGTGCGGCTGACCGCACAGGATGTGGCGGCGGTGCCGCGCCCGGCACAGCCTTTGCCCGGCGCGGTGGTGCGCATCCTCAGCGTGAATAGTGCCACCGGTGCGGTGCAGACGGACACGACCCCGCTGCCGGATCTGCGCCCCTATGTGCGCAGCGAGACCGTGCCCACAGCGGAAACGTCCGGCGCAGTGCGTGCAGACGGGCAGTACGGTGTTGCGGTGCGGGCAGACGCCACCCTGACCACCGTGCCCGCCACAACGGCACAGCTGGACCGCATGACCGAAGCCTATGCGCCCCTGACCCCGGCGCTGCTGCCCTACGGCGTAAAAAAAGCGCTGACCAGCGCCGCCGGGGCGGCGGGCTGGTCGGCGCAGGAAAAGGCGGCAGCGCTGCTGCAGCTGGGCGCAGATGACCGGTTCTACTCCAAGGCCGAAGCTGACCGGAAATTCGGCACGGCCTACACGCTGCCGTGTGCCACCGCCGCCGTGCTGGGCGGTGTAAAGGCCGGGCGGGGAGTGACTGTGGGCGCAGACGGAACATTGGAGGTGACCAGAGAAAACCTGAACGCGGTACTGGGCTTTAGCCTGACAGAAAAACTGGAACGACTGGAAAGGATGATGAATATGGATGGAAAACTGGTCTACACCGGCGCAGGCGTTGCGGGCAAATCTGCCACGAGCCTGACCGTGCCGGGCACGGTGAATTACATTGTGGTGCGGATGGTGGCACCCACGGCAGAAAACGACGCAAACCCGGTCGCCGCTGCTGCGGACTACGGCAGCACCCGCATCGTGCGGGGCGGCACAGCGGTGGCCATGGTGGGCGGCACGAGCTCTGATCTGAGCAACGGCGTCAAGTGCAGCGGCGCAGCGCCTGTAAGGATCAGCTTTGCAGACAGCGGCGTGCTGAGCATAGGCGTTGTGAGAACGGACACGAGTCTCAGCTTTGAGTATCCCTTTAACGTAGAGGGCTACCAGTATGTGTAAGGGTGGTGCGGCATGAACGAGATGACCATCCGGCTGGACAAAAACGGCGCGGCAGCCGTGCCCGGCGGGCAGCTGCTGCTGGGGTATGCGGGCAACCGGGGCAACTACCGGCTGCGTATCGAGCAGCGGGGCGAGTGGAAGGGACTGACCGTGTGCGCCCATTGGCACACCCCCGGTGCGAGTGCAGCCCAGCTTGTGGAAAACGGCGTTCTGGAGGTTCCGGCGGCGGTGACGGCCGTGCCCGGTGCGGGCTGCATCACCTTTGAGGGGTCGGACGGCAGCCGCACCGTGACCAGCGCCGATGTGCGGTGTAAAGTGTGTGCCAACAGCGGCACGGCAGAGGGTGCACTGCCCGCACCGGCTACCTCTGCATGGGAGGCGCTGGTAAGGCTGCTGGGCGCGGGCGGCATTTCCGCAGAGGAAAAACAGGCGCTGCTGGCAGTGCTGCGGCTTCTGGCGGCGGGCAATGACGCAGCCATGACGGCCTATGCCCGTCTGGAAGCGCTGTGGAGCGCCCCGCAGCCGCCGAAGGAGAACGTTTTTGCCGTGCTGGGACGGGCGATCCTTGGAAAAATGAGCTTAGGGAGGAACGAATGAGCTACGAAAAACAAAACTTTGTGGACGGCCAGACCCTGACGGCTGCCCACCTGAACCACATGGAGGAGGGCATTGCAGCAGCCGGCGGCTTTACCGCAGGTGCAAAGGAACTGCTGCTGACCCTGTTTGAAAACGCGGCCTACAAGACCGGCGATGCACAGTCTGCCCTGAATGCCCTGCGCGCAGAGTGGGGCGGCAGTGCACAGGACATTCCGGTGCAGAGCGTGAGCCTGAGCGCCGCGATCCTGAACCTGAGCGAGGGCGAGAGCCAGACCCTGACCGCCATGGTGCTGCCCGCGAACGCTGCCAACAAATTGGTGTGGTGGAGCGTTTCGCCCGCCGGTCTTGCTACGGTGGCAGGCGGTACGGTGACTGCCGTGAAGGCCGGCATCTGCACGGTGACAGCTACGGCAGGCGGCAAGAGCGCCAGCTGCACGGTGAATATTGCGCAGGCGGAGACAGCACAGCTGATCTACACCCTGCCCGCCGAAACGGAGCTGACCAGCGGCTTTGACACCGGCCTGAAGCTGCTGGAGCACGCTTCCACCGAGTCGCCGCAGTACACCATTCTGGTGGACGCAAAGGCGGGGGATAACTTTGATGCAAGCACATGGCCAGCCTTCCTGCACTGCCTGACCGAGACCGGCAGCACCGCCAACCTGCCCGGCTTCAACTCCACCAGCAGTCCGCTGAATAATAAGACGGAGTTCGCCTACTACAACTACGGCGGCGTTACCCTGTCGGACAGCATCGAGCACCTCAAGACCCGCACGCGGTATGTGGTGCAGCTTGACGGTAAAAAGTACCGCGGCGGCAGCACCTACTGCCCGATGACTGAATGGCTGACCAGCAACGGCACGATCACCGATGTGCCCCAGACCTTCCTGATCGGTGCGGCACAGAGCGCGGACGGCAGCAAAAAGCAGCAGTTCTGGCCGGGCACACTGTATCAGTGCAAGGTGTACAAGGGCCTGCTGAGTGATAACCGGATAAAAGCATATATCAATAAGGGGTGGTAAGATGGAGATATACGACATCAACGGTCAGATCATCGACCCGCTGGCAGGAAAAACACTGTACGTTGCAGGCGACAGCATCGCCTATGGCAAGGGCAGCGCGGGCGGCTACGGCAAGTGCATTGCAGACCGGTACGGAATGCAGCTGATCAACGAAGCGGTGGACGGTGCAACGCTGGCGACACTGGTCCCTGACAATGTGAACGGCGGTTACCGCACCAGCATCGGCATGACCGTGAAAAGCTCTACGGAGCTGGAAAAGGCAGACTACATCCTGCTGGAGGGCGGCGTGAATGATGCATGGAACAATGCCAAGCTAGGCGCGCTGAACGGAAGCTTTGATCCGGCGTTCTATTCGGGGGACACGATCGGTACGCTGGAAGCGATGCTGGACGATCTGGCCAAAAAGCACAGTGATAAGCGTGTGGCCTATGTGTTCCCGCACGGCGGACTGTTTGCCAGCAGCGAAAACTGGTACAAGACCTACAAGCCCGCGATCCTTGCGGCGCTTAAAAAGTGGGGCGTGCCCTATGTGGATATTGAGGAATGCGCCCCGCCCATGGGTGCCCACGGCGTCAGCGAGCTGAGCGACAAGTACACGATTGATGGCACACACCCCAACAAGGCCGGCTACGAGCGGTTTTACATGGAGCCCATCGCTGCGCTGCTGAAGCGGCTGTAAGGAGGGACACAATGGCATTGCAGGCATACTCTCTTGCCCGGGACGGCGAAGCGTACCTCTCGCCCCATTTCAGGGTGCAGGAGTTCCGCTGTAAAGACGGCAGCGACCCGGTTTTCGTTGACACAGCGCTGGTGGAACTTCTGGAGCAGCTGCGGGCGCATTTTGGCAAGGCGGTGACCATTACCAGCGGCTACCGCACCCCGGCGCACAACGCCAAAGCGGGCGGGACGAGGTTCAGCCAGCATCTGTACGGACGGGCGGCAGATATCCGGGTGCAGGGCGCAAGCGTAGAGGAGGTAGCCGCCTGTGCCGAGCGCCTGCTGCACGGCTGCGGCGGCGTGGGGAGATACCCGGCAAAGGCGGGCAGAGCCGCCGGCTGGGTGCACGTGGACACCCGGGCAGAAAAAGCCCGGTGGAGGGGGTGAGCGCGATGGAGAGCATCATCTCGGCCATTCTTGCCGGTGCAGTGACCCTGATCGGTGTGCTGATCGCCAACGGCAAAAGTCAGGCGGTGACCGACACCAAGCTGGAGGAGCTGACCCGGGAGGTGCGGGAGCATAACAACTTTGCCCGCCGCGTACCCATTTTAGAAGAACAGATGAAGGTGGCGAACCACCGCATCGCAGATCTGGAGAAAGAGAGGAACTGAAGCTATGAACGATACCCATTGCAAAATTTCTGCCGCCACGCTGGCGCGCACGGCTGCGCTGGCGCTGGCACTGACCAATCAGGTGCTGAGCGCCTGCGGAAAACCCATGCTGCCCATTGAGAGCGCCACCGTGGAGCAGCTGGTGACCACCGGTCTGACCGTGGCCGCCGCCCTTGCGGGCTGGTGGAAGAATAACTCCTTCACCCCGGAGGCCATCGAAGCCGACGGCTATCTGGAAAAGCTGCGGAAGGAGAAGTAAAAAGTAACAGAGCCCCTGCACAGATTGCTGTGCAGGGGCTCTACTGTTGCAAGATACAGCCAACAAAAAACGGCTCTGCCGAAGCAGAGCCGTAGAGTTGCATCTGAAATATAATCAGCGCTTGGAGAACTGGGGAGCACGACGTGCAGCCTTCAGACCGTACTTCTTACGTTCCTTCATACGAGGATCGCGGGTCAGGAAGCCAGCCTTCTTCAGCACAGGACGGTTCTCGTCGCTCTGCTGCAGCAGGGCGCGGCTCAGGCCGTGGCGGATAGCGCCAGCCTGACCGGAAACACCGCCGCCGGAAACGCGGACGACGACGTCATACTTGCCCTCCAGGCCCAGCAGGACCAGCGGAGAACGGACGATCAGCTTCAGGGTCTCCAGACCGAAGTAGTTGTCGATATCACGATCGTTGATGGTGATCTTACCGGTGCCGGTGTAAACGCGAACGCGGGCAACGGAATCCTTACGACGACCAGTGCCGTAGAAATAAGGTTTGGTTTCGTACATATTCGATTGCCTCCTTCTTAGAACTCGATCTTCTCGGGCTTCTGAGCAGCGTGAGCGTGCTCGGCACCCTGGTAGCAGTGCAGGCGGGTCAGAGCCTTAGCACCGATGGTGTTGGAAGGGATCATGCCCTTGATAGCGTAGGTCATAGCCAGATCGCTGTTCTCAGCCATCAGCTTGCTGTACTGGACCTTCTTCAGGCCGCCGATGTACTTGCTGTGGGTGATGTGGAACTTCTGCTCGGCCTTCTTGCCGGTCAGAACAGCCTTGTCGCAGTTGATGACAACCACGAAATCGCCGCAGTCAACGTTGGGGGTGTAATCGACCTTCTGCTTGCCGCGCAGCAGAACAGCGGCCTCAGCAGCGACGTGGCCCAGGCTCTTGCCGGTAGCGTCGAGCAGGTACCACTTACGCTCGACTTCAGCGGGCTTTACGAGAGTAGTGCTCATATCTATTTCCTCCTGATAAGCTTTTTGTACGTTTCAGGCGCCCTTTTGGGGCGCGAGTGTCAGTATACAACACAAAAACGCGCCTGTCAACATGATTTTTGGATTTTTTCGGTGGAAATTTTTGAAACTTTCAAAATCGCTTGTTTTCTCTCAAATCCTCTTGATTTCTGAATTTCAATTTTTGCAAAAGTTTTTTGCCCGCGCCGCTATATTTTTGCCATTTGCCCGCTACAAATCCCGCTGCGGTTGTGGTATACTATAAAGAATATGGGCGGCGTACCGCCGCCTTGCCAACACAAGGAGAATACATCCATGCCAAATGAGATCGACCGCACTTCCTCGGCGCAGCGCCGCAGCTCCAAACTGCTGACGGCGATGGCCATTTTCATCTGTCTGGGCATCGCAGCCTACATGGTGCTTACCCTGCTGGTGAACCGGCAGACCCCCGCGACACCCGACACCCACTATACCGGCACGAACGGCGTCTCTGTCTACTACGACAGCAGCGTGTGGAGCGTGTGCCGCATGACCGAGGACGCAACCCTCGGCACCGTGCTGGAACTTGCCACCGCCGATACGGCAGACAGCGAAGATTATCAGGCCGTGCTGCTGCAGCGCGGCACCGCCGACAGCTACGACAACTTTATTGAGGATTCGGAAGCCGACCTCAAGCAGGCCTACGGCGTCATCAAGCCCCGCAAGGTCAACTTGACCGTGGAGGGCGCGACGGTAGAGGCGGTGCGCTGCGATATCCGCACCTACTACGCCGTGCTGGCGACCATCACCTACGACAGCGGCGATGTGGTCTATGTCTCGGCGCTGACAAAGCTGGCGTCCATCAGCGATGTGGTCAATCTGGTAGAAAGTGTGAGCCTGTCATGAGTGATCTTCGTGCAATGCAGCGGCTTTGCGGCCTGATGCGCAAGGCCGTGCAGGACTATGAAATGATCGCCCCCGGCGACCGGGTAATGGTGGGCGTTTCCGGCGGCAAGGACAGCGTGGCGCTGACCATTGGCCTTTCCATGCTGCGCAAGTACATCGGCTTCGATTACGAGGTGGTGGCGGTCACGCTGGACCCGCAGTTCGACCATCAGCCCATGGACTACTCCGCGCTGGCAGAGCTGTTCCGGCGGCACGGCATTCCCTACGAGGTGCGCCGCACCGAGATCGGCCCTGTGGTGTTCGAGTACCGCAAGGAGAAGAACCCCTGCGCCCTGTGTGCCAAGCTGCGGCGGGGCGCGCTGCACACCGCCGCGCAGGAGCTGGGCTGCAACAAGGTGGCGCTGGGGCATCATCTGGACGATGCCGTGGAGACCTTTTATATGAACCTCTGGCGGGAGGGGCGCATCGGCTGCTTCTCGCCGGTGACCTACCTCTCCCAGCGGGATCTCACCCTCATTCGCCCCATGCTGCTGGCAACCGAGTACGAGGTGCAGTGCGCCGTGCGGGAGGCAGGTTTGCCCATCGTGAAGAGCCGCTGCCCCGCCGACGGCGTTACCGTGCGGGAACAGACCAAAGAATTTGTGCAGGAGCGCTGCCGCACCGACCACGCCTTCCGGCAAAAGACCCTCCATGCCTTGCAGGAGAGCGGCATTGACGGCTGGCGTCCCGTCCACACGGGCCGGGGCAGCTTTATCGTACCAAAAAAGGAAACAGATCATGCAGAAACAACCGTTTGAAAAACACGTCTGGGCCGAGATCGACCTCGAGGCCCTTCGGTATAATTTCCGGGAGGTAAAAGCCCGGGCAGGGGCGCTGCCCCTGTGCGCAGTGGTCAAGGCGGACAGCTACGGCCACGGCGCGGTACAGTGCGCCCGGGTGTTCGCCGAGGAGGGTGCCGCATGGCTGGCGGTCAGCTGCCTGACCGAAGCTGTGCAGCTGCGCAAGGCAGGGCAGACTTTGCCCATTCTCATTCTGGGTCATGTGCAGCCCGCCTACGCCGCCGCCCTGATCCAGAACGACATCACCGTGGCCTGCTACTCCCTTGCGCAGGCACGCGCCCTGAGCGAAGCTGCCGTGGCGGCGGGCGGCAGGGTGCATATCCACCTCAAGGCCGACACCGGTATGGGGCGCATCGGCTTTGCCCTGCGCACCGATTTTGACGCCGCCATCCGGGAGATGCTGGAAGCCTGTGCGCTGCCCGGGCTGGAAATGACCGGCCTGTTCCAGCATTTTTCCGTGGCCGATGACACCGCTCCGGAGAATGTGGCCTATACCGCCGAACAGCACGCACTGTTCGTGAAAGCCTTCCACGCGCTGAAGGCCGCCGGGCGGGAGCCTGCCCTTGTGCACTGCGATAACTCTGCCGGGGTCATGCTGCACCCGGACTGGCCGGAGGGCTTGCCCCGGGAGCGCTGCATGGCGCGCCCCGGCATCATCCTGTACGGCTACGACCCCAGCGACGAGGTACGCTTTGGGCGCTTTAAGCCGGTGATGACCCTCAAGACCGTGGTGAGCATGATCAAGGAGATGCAACCCGGTCAGTGCGCCAGCTACGGCCGCCGCTTTACCGCCGAAAAGCCCACCAAGGTAGCCACCCTTTGCACCGGCTATGCCGACGGTTACCCCCGGCTTTTGAGCTGCGGCAAGGGCGTGGTGGAGATCCACGGCAAGGCCTGCCCGGTGCTGGGGCGGGTGTGCATGGATCAGATGATGGTGGACGTGACCGACGTGCCGGAAGTGCGCGAGGACGATGAAGCCATCCTGTGGGGCGGCACCGTGAGCGACACCGCAGAGACCATCGCCCGCAAGACCGACACCATCCCCTACGAAGTGCTGTGCGGCGTTTCCCGCCGCGTGCCCCGCGTCTACCGCGACCACGGACAGATCGTGGCCGTGGAGGACTGGATCTTAGAAGCATAAAGCTGCCCGGAGGAACTACATGGCAAGAGACAACATCCGCAACTTCTGCATCATTGCACATATCGACCACGGCAAATCTACCCTGTCCGACCGCATTCTGGAACTGACCAAGAGCGTGGACGAGCGCACCATGGAGGATCAGATCCTGGACAACATGGATATCGAGCGCGAGCGCGGCATTACCATCAAGGCGCGTGCCGTGACCATGAACTATACTGCAAAGGACGGCAAGACCTACGAGTTCAACCTGATCGACACCCCGGGTCATGTGGACTTTGCCTATGAGGTCAGCCGCAGTCTGGCCGCCTGCGAGGGCGCCATTCTGGTGGTGGACGCCACGCAGGGCGTGGAAGCGCAGACGCTGGCCAACACCTATATGGCACTGGAGCACGATCTGGAACTGGTGCCCATCCTGAACAAGATCGACCTGCCCAGCGCCCACCCGGACGAGGTGGCGCAGGAGGTGGAGGACGTGATCGGCCTGCCCTGCATGGATGCGCCCCGCGTCTCCGCCAAGACCGGCCTGAACATCGATCAGGTGCTGGAGCGTGTGGTCAGCGATATCCCCGCACCCACCGGAGACCCGGACGCCCCCTTAAAGGCGCTGATCTTCGACAGCATCTACGACAGCTACAAGGGCGTCATCGTCTACATCCGCGTGTTCGAGGGCACAGTGAAGCCCGGCGACACCATCCGTATGATGGCTACCGGCGCAGAGTTCACGCTGGTGGAGGTGGGTCACATGGGTGCCACCGCCCTGACTCCCTGCGCCCAACTGCAGGCCGGTGAGGTAGGCTACCTGACCGCCAGCATCAAGACGGTGCAGGACACCCGCGTGGGCGATACCGTCACGCTGGCAGAGCGCCCCACCGCAGAAGCACTGCCCGGCTACCGTCAGGTCAAGCCCATGGTGTTCTGCGGCATCTATCCCGCCGACGGTGCCAAGTACCCCGACCTGAAGGACGCATTGGAAAAATTGCAGCTGAACGATGCCTCCCTGACCTTTGAGCTGGAGACCAGTGCCGCGCTGGGCTTCGGCTTCCGCTGCGGCTTCTTGGGTCTGCTGCACATGGAGATCATCACCGAGCGTCTGGAGCGGGAGTTCGATCTGGACATCATCACCACCACCCCCAGCGTGCGCTACCGCCTGACTTTGACCGACGGCACGGTGGAAATGATCGATAACCCCTCCAGCTACCCGGATCCCAGCAATATCGTCAAACAGGAAGAGCCCTTTGTGGATGTGCACCTGTACACGCCCAACGACTATGTGGGCGGTCTGATGGATCTGTGCCAGAGCAAGCGCGGCGTACTGATCGATATGAAGTATCTGGACGATGTGCGGGTGGACCTGCACTACGCGCTGCCGCTGGGCGAGATCGTGTACGACTTCTTCGACGCCATCAAGAGCCGCAGCCGGGGCTACGCCAGCTACGACTACGAGTTCAAGGAATACCGCGAGAGCGATTTGGTCAAGCTGGACTTTTTGCTCAACGGAGACCCCGTGGACGCACTGTCCATGATCGTGTTCCGGGACAACGCCTACGCCAAGGGACGCCGCATCTGCGAAAAGCTGCGGGATAACATTCCGCGCAACCTGTTCGAGATCCCGGTGCAGGCAGCCATCGGCGGCAAGATCATTGCCCGCGAGACGGTCAAGGCCATGCGCAAGGACGTGCTGGCCAAGTGTTACGGCGGCGATATCTCCCGTAAAAAGAAGCTGCTGGAAAAGCAGAAGGAAGGCAAAAAGAAGATGCGTCAGCTGGGCAGCGTTTCCCTGCCGAGCGAAGCTTTTACCGCCGTGCTCAAGCTGGACAGCGACGACGATTGATCCGCAAATATGCAAAAAAGGGATGCTGCGCTGCGGCATCCCTTTTTTATGGGAAACTCCCAAATGTGAAATCCGCTCACGACAGCGATGCACTCTTTGCTTTTCACTTTAAATATGTTATAATTTCTTTATATATCAATTCTTGTATTCGTTTTTGGAGAGATGGGCTGCGGCCTTGTGCCGCGCGCGTCTCCCTGCAACGTTCCCCCACAGAAAGGATGTGGCCTTTATCAAAGCAAAGCACGGAAAAGGCGCAGTGCAAAACAGCAGACACAGCGGCGGCGGCGCACAGGCGCCGGCTTCCCGGTGGAAGCAGGTGCTGCTGACCCTGCTGATCTTTATTGCTCTGCTCGCTCTGATCGGCGAGGCGCTGTGGCAGAATATCTGCTATAACCGTACCCACTATACCGCAGAGTTTTATCAGATCCATTCCCGCAAGCTGACCCAGAGCTGCCGGGTCGTTTTTCTCACCGATTTACATCTGCGGGAGTACGGGCAGGATAACTGCGAGCTGGTGCAGGATATCCACAGCCTTGCCCCGGATCTGATCCTGCTGGGCGGCGACCTTGTGACCTACGGCGAGGGCTCCAATTACGACAATATGCTCTCCCTGTGCAGTCAGCTGAGCGAGATCGCGCCGGTATGCGGGGTGCTGGGCAACCACGAGGACGAGCTGTATTTTCTGGACGGCGATCAGGCTTTGGTGGAAAAGTTCACCGCCGCCGGGGTGACCATCCTGCGCAATCAGGAAGCGCGCTATACCGTCCGCGACAATGTCATCAGCATTCTGGGTGTGGAGGGTAGCCCGGAGGACTTTTATAATTACGGAGCAAGCACCTTTATGGACAGCGTGGAGCCGCAGACAGACTACGATCTGCGCATCTGTCTGGCACACGTTCCCACCTACTTTCCTGAGCATCTGGAAAATTATTCCTTTGAACTGGGTCTGGCCGGGCACACCCACGGCGGCATCGTCCGTCTGCCGAAGATCGGCCCGCTTTATAGCGCCGAGGAGGGCTTTCTGCCCGACTATGCCGGTGGCAGCTATGGGCTTGCCAACAACGCCACCCTCATTGTAAGCCGGGGACTGGGCGATTCCAGCTGGGTGCCCCGCATCAATAACGTGCCGGAGCTTTCGGTCATTGACATCGACTAAGCAGTCTGCGCAGAGCGCACAGGCCGCTGCAAAAGGGTAGAATGCCATGGATGACATCAAAGAAAAGATCAAACAGGCGCTGCGCCATATCTGGATCAATAAATACCGTCTGTTTTTCTGCCTGCTGACCTTGTGCTGTCTGTTCGGGCTGGTTCACTATTTCAAAAGTGCGGACAGCGCCACCGCCAGCATCTCCTTCAATTACTCCGAGGCGGCGCTTGGCATGAACCCCAACAAGACCCGCTTCAACGCCTACGAGATCGTTTCGGACGAGGTGATGGAACGCGCCATCCGGCGGGTGGGCTTGCAGGACAGCCTGACTGCCTCCCAGCTGGCCCAGTGTCTTTACCTCAGCCCGGAAGGCACCGGCAGCGCCAATGGCAGCGAGTATATCAGCACCAACTACTATCTTTCCATCAATACCCGCAAACTGGAGCTTGGCAGCCGCAAGGCTACGGATCTTTTGCAGAGCGTGTGCGAATCCTACCGGGAGATCTTTCAGAGCAACTACTGCGACAACCAGAGCCTGCTGAAGGAAAAGCTGGACGTGACCTCTGCGTGTGAGCCTTATCTGCGGCTGAACGAGCTGGAGGTGCGCGCTGAGGGGCTGAACCGCTACCTGAACGCTCGTCTGCAGGAGAACAAAAGCTTTACGGACGAGGCAAACCCCGACTCTGCCACCAACAACTTTACCACGCTGGGTAAAAAGATCAACAATCTGGTAGCTTACGATCTGCCCAATGCCATGGCCTTTGTGATCGAAGGCGGCGTTGCCCGGGATCCGTCCATGCTGACCAGCATTCTGGAATACAAGAACAAAATCGACGATCTTGCCATGCGCACTCAGCAGGCTTATTATGACGCCGATAAAAAGGGCATTTCCATCTACGAAAAGTCCATGACCTCCATCATGATGATCCCCACCGTGGATGAGGACAGCGAATACTATATGTCCCGCACCAAGACCGCCATGGACGCGCTGGCGCGCTCGGCAGACGCTTCTCTGTCCGATGCCACCGATTACCAGTCCGAGATCGTGAGCACGAACTATGTGATCCAGAAGATCCGGGAGCTGGATGCCGGGCAGCCGCGCTTGGCCGAGGCACAGGCCATGGTGAACAAGCTGGAAGCTGCCATCAACGAGATCTCGGAGCAGCTGTTCGTGCTGGACAAAGCCTACGTCAAGTATAAATCCCAGAACTATATCACCTTTAGCTACGGTTCATCCTCCTTTATCCAGCGTCTGAGCCCGAAAAAGACCCTGATGGAGTCTGTTGCCGTGATGCTGGGCGGCGCATGGCTGCTCCACGAACGGAAACGCAGAAAGGTAAGGCACCACAAATGAAAAAGTTTGAGATCCTGCGCTATCTGAAGCGTTTCAGCCTGCTGATCTTTCTGGTGTCGCTGGCAGGTGCGGCCGCCATCTACCTGTATGCGGACGGTCGGCAGAAGTACACTGCATCGGTCATCATCCGCTATACCAACGACGGTATCTCGGACGGCTACACCCCGGACGGCAGCGAGCTGGATGTCAACGAGATCTATTCCTCCACGGTCATTTCGCAAGCCATGGATGCGCTGGGCGCTTCCGGGCGGCTGAGCACCATCCGTTCCAACATTTCGGTGACCCCGGTGATTTCAGAGGATCAGCAGACTATCAATGAGGCACTGCTGGATAAGGGCGAAGAGGTGACCTATTTCCCCGACACCTACAAGGTGAGCCTTGTGGTAGACGGAGCGCTGGGCGCGGGCTATGCCCGCAATATGCTGGATGCTATCATCCAGAGCTACTGCACCTACTACACGGAAAAATATGTGGAGCAGAAGCTCTCGCTCAACCCTTCCTCCGGTCTGCTGGACAACGGCTACGACTACTACGAGTGCATCCGCATTCTGGAAAACGATACCACCGAGATGCAGGACTATCTGCTGAATAAGCGGGAGCACTACCCGGACTTCCGCTCCTCCCGCACCGGCTACACCTATGCAGACCTGTGCGATATCTATTCCGATTTTAAAAAATACACCATCCCAGAGCTGTACGCCTATGTGCTCAACGGTCCGCAGGTGCGGGACGGCACGGTGCTGCAGGAGTATCTGGCCAACTGCATCGAGACTGCAAAGCAGAACGAACAGATCTCCACCGAGCAGCGGGACAGTCTGTGGGCTCTGACCGACCAGTATGTGTACAAGAACGCCGACCTGCTGCAAAACTACTTTACCGACCGGGGCGAGGTGGTGTCCTCGGACTACATCTTGGGCAACATCGAGCTGGAGGGCGCGGGCGATAAGGCACAGACCACCTACGACGGTCTGGTGCTGAAACTGGTGTCACTGGAACAGCAGGTGGCTGCCAGCCAGATCGACCGGCAGTTTCAGGAAGAGATCCTGCAAAGCTTCCGCAACGTGGATTTTGGCGGCACAGACGAGCAGCACGCCAAGATGGAAAGCCTGATCAATGACTACGAGGCACAGCTGAAGCGCTACTACGAGATCATCAATACCAGCAGCAAGGAGCTGAACCTGTACATCAGCGCGGATTATCTGAAGATGATCAGCTCGGTGCAGGTTGCTGCCGCCATCAATGTCAAGCTGTATTTGATGCTGGCGCTGGTGCTGTTCTTCGTCATCGGCTGCTGCGGTGCCGTTCTGCTGGGCCGTATCTCCGATATCGTGGATTATCTGCTGTATGTGGACAAAAAGACCGGGCTGCCCAACCGCGAAAAGCTCAATGTTTATATCAGCAGTATGGCAGACCGCATCCTGCCGGAAGATTATACCTGCTTTGCTTTGCAGCTGGATAATCTGTCCGATATGAGCCGCCGCTTCGGCTACCATGTAGGCGATGGCATCCTGAAGGATTTTTCCGGTCTGCTGCAGCTGATGGGTGATACCGACGGCGTGGTTGGCTACAACGGCGTGGGCAAGTTCCTTGCCTTCTTTGGTGAGTGCAGCAGCCGGAAGGCAGAGGTCATGATCCGCATCCTGCAAAGTCAGGTGGACGAGTACAACAAGCTGAACCCGGAGTACCCCATCCTGTTCACCGCCGCATGGGCGACCTCTTCGGAGGATGATATCTATAATGTGAGGGATCTGGTGCGCACGGCGCAGAAAAAGATGTCCCTGATCGCAGAGGAGGGCGGCTCTGCCCTTGGGACTTCTTGAAAACTGAAAAATTGTTTTCTGTATGGAGTTACGCATACGGAAAAACAGGAGAGTGTAGATGAAACAGTTGCTGAAAAAGCTGACTTACGGGAAACAGCGCACCGCCGCAGTCCCGTCTGTGTTGGTGTTTGCTGATGCCGCTGCCGCAGAGAACTACCTGAAAGCTCTTGCACCGATCCCCACGGGGACCGTGCAAGCTGACAACCAGATAACGCCGCAGTACGACCTGCACATCATTGTGCCGTGCTATAATGTTGCACGCACCATTGTCCGCTGTGCGGACTCCATTCTTTCGCAAAAGACCGGATACACATTTTTTGTGTCACTGGTCAACGATGGCTCGACCGACAAAACACCGGAGCTGCTGGAGCGATACCGCGCAGATCCCCGGGTAGAGATCCTTACACAGGCTAACCGCGGGCTTTCCGGGGCGCGGAACCGCGCACTGGAGCATATCCGGGGAAAGTACATCCTGTTTGTGGATTCGGACGACACCCTGCGCAAAGGTGCCGTAGAGGCGCTGCTGTCCAAAGCGATGGAGACGAATGCAGATATTGTGCAGGGCGGATTTGTCAACATTACCGGGCACGGCCTTGTCTTTGGCCGGACGGGCTACCGGGAGGGCTCTGTTGACGAAACCGGACAGACCCCCTACGGCATGGCATGGGGCAAGGTGATTCGCAGCAGCCTTTTTGCACATCTGAAATTCCCGGAGGGCTACTGGTTCGAGGATACGATCTTTGCCTTCTGCATCGGCCCTTTCCGGCCTGCCCATTACCTGATCCCGGCGTATGTCTATAACTATACCCGGAACCCGCTGGGCATTACAATGCGCTCCCGCAAAAAGGCAAAGGCGGTAGATACCGTATGGATCATGCGGTATCTGATGGCAGAACTGGCACAGAAAAAAGAGGTGCACTCTGCGCAGGTGCAGCAGCTTTTGTTACAGCACATCGCGCTGGCATGGTATCGGCTCTCCCGTTTGGACGAAGCCGTCCAGCAGGCGGCATTTCTGGTGATGCAGCAGATGTATGCTGCGTACTACGCCCCACAGGATATCTGCGTGCAGGACAGCCGTCTGCTGGCACTGCATCAGGCACTGGCGGCGAAAAACTATGGACAGTATCTCGCTGCCGCAGAAAACCTGACATAAGGGCTGCAAACACAGATAAGGGGAGAAATTTATGATACGAGTGCTGCATTCGGTCAGCAATATGGACCGCGGCGGGATCGAGACCATGCTGATGAACTACTACCGGCATATCGACCGCAGCAAGGTTCAGTTTGATTTTATCGTCAACAAGAAAAAGCCCGGCGACTACGACGACGAGATCCGCCGTCTGGGCGGGCATATCTACCAAAGCCCGGGACTTGACCCGCTGCATTACCCGGCGTATCTGCGCTTTGTGCAGCAGACTGTGACCGCAGATCCCCGCATCCGCATCCTGCACGCCCACAACGAGGCGATGGGGCTGTACGCCCTGAAGGGCGCCGAGAAGGCGGGGCTGCAAGTGCGCATTGCCCATGCCCATAATATCTGGATCGTCCGGGACTACAAGTGGCCGCTGAAGATGTTCTGCAAGCGGCTGCTGCCCGGTGCCGCCACCCACCTGTGGGCCTGCGGACGGGATGCGGGCATCTACTACTTTGGAAAAGCAGACTGGGAGCGCCGGGGACAGATCATTCCCAACGCCATCGAGCCGGAGACCTTCCGCTTCTCTCCCGCCGTCCGCGCCGAAATGCGGGCGCGCTACGGGCTGGAAGACCGGGTAGTGCTGGGCCATGTAGGACGCTTTGACGTCCGCAAGAACCACGAGCGTCTGTTGGAGATCTTTGCCGCCTTTTTGCAGCTGGAGCCCCGGGCGATGCTGGTGCTTATCGGCACCGGCAGGCTGGAGCAGGCTGTCCGCGCACAGGCACAGACACTGGGCATCACAGACCATATCCTGTTTGCCGGGCTGCAAAGTAATGTGGCAGACTGGTACCAGCTGATGGATCTCTTCGTCATGCCTTCCCGCTTCGAGGGTCTGCCGGTGGTGGGCATCGAGGCGCAGGCTGCCGGGCTGGGGTGCGTATTTTCGGACGCAGTGCCGGAGGAAGTGCTGCTTTCGCCCCACGCCATCCAGATCCCGCTTTCTGCCAGCAATGCAGACTGGGCAGCTGGCTTGCAGCGGATGCTGCAACAGCCCTGCGACCGCTCTGCCGGTGCAGAACTGATCCGGCAGGCAGGCTACGATATCAACATCGCCGCCGCCCGCTTACAGCAGCAGTACCTGCAACTAAGCGGAGAGGCGTAAGTCACCTGCGGGAACACCCGCTACAAAAGGAGAACCCTTTTTCATGCGCACATTGGATCAGATCCTGACCAAAAAGGATTATAGCCGGAAAACACCGGCCTCTTTATTTTATAAGGACAGCCCGCTGTGGCAAAGGCTGCTGACCATCGGCTGCGTGGTCTTTTTGTCCTGTGCCGGGCTGGGGGAGTGGAAACCTATCAACAGTGCAGTGGGCGGTCTGCCCAAGGCCGTTGCGCTGGGGGTGATCGGGCTGGCGGTGCTGTACGCTCTGTTTTACCCGGACGAAAAGCGCTTCCGGGAGATCTGGAAGCCTACCCTGCTGTATATGTCCCTGATGGTGGCGTTGTTTTTCTGGTCGATAGTCATCTGGATCGAAAGCTTTGCTGCGGTGTCCTCCATGATCCGCAGCTGTTCTAAGCTTTTGTTCCAGAGCATTGCCATCCTTACTGCCGTGGCGCTGGTCTATCTGTTTCGGGAAAAGGCAATCGAACTGTTCACCATCAGCATCTGTATTACCAACACTGCCATCATGCTGATGAGCGTTCCCGGATATGGCGTTGCAGCCAGCCTCCAGTCTCTCATCACCTGTCTGGTCACCTTCGGCGATGCAGACGGCTACGCGCTGCAGCTGGAGATCCATGATCTGACCTTTGTGTTCGGACAGATGGTTTTGTATTATACCGTCTTTGCGCCCCATGACACTCAGCAGGAAAAACGCAAACGTCGGCGGTATCTGCTTGCCTGCTGCTGGTTTTTTCTGGTCGGTATGAAGCGCAGCGCCATTCCGGCAGTGCTCTTGTTTGTTCTGATTGCTTTGTTTTTCCGTAAGCGCAAGGTGCCCAGCTGGGTTTACCCGACAGTGGGCGGGTGCTGCATCCTGTTTTTTCTGGCATTCCTCTACGGTGTGCGTAATGGCATCATTTCAAGGCTTTTGAACAGTGTTGGCGTAGATATGATGGGACGGGACTACCTGTGGAGCATGGCAAACCCCTACTATGAATTATCCATTACCTATTTTGGCCATGGCTTTGAATATGTGGATACCATCATTAGCCAGTGGTACGATGCGGGACTTATCAACCAGCCCTTTCCTTTCCACAACGATATCCTGAAGGTCTTTGTAGAAATGGGCTTTCCGGGTTTTCTGCTCTGGTCCGGCATTCAATATATTCTGACCCCGCTGTTCTGGCAGCACTATGCAGACCAGCAGACCACACTGCTGTATCTGTGCGAACTGGGCTATATGACGGTGACCTATCTGACCGATAACACTGCCTTTTATTTCTGGAGCACGATGGCGTTGCGTCTGGTGACGCTTGCCTATGCAATGGAGCGCAAAAAGCCCCCGAAGCCCAAGGTGTGGATGCCGGACAGTCGGCAGGAGATGCGGGATCGCATCCATATTCTGATGCAGGAGGGCTGACAGAGATGACACAAACCACCAAACGTCTGGATCACATCGACATCGCCAAGGCCATTGGCCTGCTGCTGGTGATCTACGGTCATACCTTTCGGATGTCCATGCGTGCCGCACATCCATGGTGTGCGTTCTCGTATACCTTTGTTTACCGGTTCCACGTCCCGCTGCTGTTTCTGCTCTCCGGTATGGGCTGCACCCTGACCGCGCAGAAGAACCGCAGCCTTTCCGCCCGGCAATACGTGTGCAAAAAGGCACGCAGTCTGCTGTTGCCGTGGGGGATATATTCCGGCTTTTTATACGTTTTGTTTTGCATGGCAAATCTGGTGCCGCCGGTGCGGGCGCTGCTGTCCGGCAGCGCATACCAGCTAAAACAGCCTGCGGAATATCTCTGGTTGGTGCTGCGCAACGAGAACCCCTATGGTTTTCATCTGTGGTATCTGCCTACGCTGTTCTGGTTTGTCCTCACGGCATGGCTGTTGGACAAAGCCTTGTCCCCGGCGGCAGCCCGGGCGGCAAAGCTGGTGTTGGTGGTGGCGCTGCCCGCGTGCTATCAGCTGCTTTTCACCGAATGGTTCTGGGCAGTGAAAAGTTATTTCCAGCAGGGTGCGTTTTTCTTTCTGGGCTGTGTGCTCCCGCGTGAAAAGGCCGAACAGCACGCAAAGCCGCTGATGCTTTTTGGCACCTTGTGCGGCCTGTGGGTGGTGTGGGGACTGCTGTTCCCCACTATGGTCTGGCCTGACGGCCTGCTTGCAGAGGCTGTGTGCACATGGGTGGACTATTTTAAGGTCAGCGGGTTCTGTGTGGGCATCTGGGCGGCGTGTGTGCTGCTGCAAAAGCCCCTGCGGCGGCTGGTTCCGCTGGGGCAGAACACCATGCTGTTCTATCTGTATCACCAGCCCTTTTGCTGCGCAGTGCCGGGGCTTGTGCTGTATGAAAAACTGGGCGTTTCTGCGGGCGGGACAGTTTTCATCTGCGGTGCGGCCGGTCTGGTAGTGCCGTACCTGTTCTGCCGTCTTGCCGGTCGGCTGCATCTGCGTCCGCTGCTGCGTCGGCTCGGCCTGCCGGGATAATCATTTCAAGGAGTTGGGATCATGCCCTGTATTACGTTTATAGTGCCCATTTATAATATGGAGCGCCTGCTGCCCCGGGCGCTGCGCTCACTGCGGGCGCAGACCCTGACCGACTTCGAGGCTATTCTCATCAACGATGGCTCCAAGGACGGCAGCGCCGCGCTGTGCGTACAAGCTGCTGCCGAGGATGCGCGGTTTCGCTTTATTGACCAGCCCAACGGCGGTGTAGCCGCTGCCCGCAATGCGGGTCTGGATGCTGCCCGGGGAGAATATATTTTCTTTCTGGATCCGGACGACTGGGTGGAGCCGGACGCCGCAGAGGTGCTGTACCATACCGTCCGGGACGCGGATGCAGACTGTGTGGAGTTTGGGATGTTTTACGACATCTGCGATGAAAACGGAAAGCTGCTGCACTCTGAAACCGACCACTATACCTTTTCCGGCGTGTACCGGGGCGAGCCCTTCAAGGAGCATTTCGACAAGATGGCGTCCTCGTATCTGGCTGCAAACAAAATGTACCGCAGAGCGTTTCTGGAACAGCACCATCTGCGCTTTCCTCCCCATCAGCTGGGTGAGGATGGAATGTTCTTCGTAGCATTCTATCGCCAGAACCCCGGCTGTCTGGTGGTGCTGGAAAAGCCGCTGTACCATTATGTCATCGCCCGGCGGGGCAGTCTGTCCAACCGCTACCACCCGGAACGGCTGGAAGATAACTTCTACCTGAGCGATGCGGTGTGGGACACCGTTGCCGCGTGGGGCTTGCTGGACAGTCCCATGCACCGCGCAAAGGCCAATTACTGTACCATCCGCGACCTGATGATGGGGATCAAGAACCTTGGCTGCAGCCCGCTTTCCCTCGCCGAGCAGACTGCTTGGCTGCGCAGTGCGTTGCAAAAGCCCCGGGTGCGCACAGCGGTGCGCAGCACCCCGCTGCACGCCATGCAGAGCCGGAACGACCGGGTAAAGCTGCTGCTGCTCAAGCTGCGGCTGTACCGCACGGTGCTGATGCTTTCGGGTGTAAATCAGCGCAAGAATACCTGAAGAGGAGCGCAAAAATCCCCCCGCTGCCAAGCAGGCAGCGGGGGGATTTGTTACCGATTTAAATGAAAATCAGCGCTTAGTTCTGCTTCATGCGAGCGAAGCAGTCAGAGCAGTAGACCGGACGGTCCTCACGGGGCTGGAAGGGAACCTTGCAGGTCTTGCCGCAAGCTGCGCAGACAGCGTCGAACATCTGACGCTCGCCGCTGTTGCTGCGTGCGCCGCCGTTCTTGCGGGCGTCACGGCAGGGCTTGCAGCGCTGGGGCTGGTTCTCGAAGCCGCGAGAAGCGTAGAACTCCTGCTCGCCGGCAGTCCAAACAAATTCCTTACCGCAGTCCTTGCAGACCAGAGTCTTGTCTTCAAACATAGTAGTATCTCCTCTTTAGTTAGTTCTTGCCCACGGAAGGATTGTAACCATACCTTTGGTTTTGGGACCATCGCGCTGATCAGTAAGCTTACCAGGGGCTTGAATAGATAAACGCCCTCGGATTGAGGACTTTCCTATTGTACCGTTATTTTTAAGATTTGTCAACCAAAAAACAACCGTTCGCCCTTTTATTTGTACACATGGCACAAACCGACAGCATATATTTGGGTAAAATCACCGCCGGAAGATAGAAAAGCGGTATACTGCACAAGGTCAGCGCCCTCGCCCTCTCCGTCACGGCTTACGCCGTGCCACACTCCCCCTTTTGTCGCTGCGCGACATCTTCCCCCGGCCGGGGGAAGTCTTTCCTCAAAGGGAGAGGCCTTGGCAATGAGATGAAGTTTGCGTGGACTGCCAAAGGCTCTCCCTTTGGGAGAGCTGGCAATGCCGATAGGCATTGACTGAGAGGGCGAGGATGCTAAAGTAAAAACAGCTACAATAAAGAAACTGCCGATTTTCTGAAATATCAAAAAGGGGCTGCTGCACATTCTGTGCAGCAGCCCCTGCAAAGCCCTTTGGGAAAAGCTTACTTCTTTTCGATGACTTCCTTGGTGTCGCGGGCAATCATCAGCTCCTCGTCGGTAGCAATGACCAGCGTGCGCACCTTTGCGCCCCAAGCGGTGATCTCGCACACATCGCCAATGGGGTGCTTGTTCTTCTCGGTGTCGATGCGGATGCCCAGCCAATCCATGTGGTGGCAGATTTTTGCGCGGGCAATGGCATCGTGCTCGCCGATGCCGCCGGTAAAGACGATGGCATCCACGCCGCCCATGGCTGCAATGTAGCTGCCGATGGTCTTTTTGATCTGATAGTTCAGCATATCGGAAGCCAGCTGTGCGCGCTTGTTGCCGGCCTCGGCAGCCTCTTCCACGTCACGCTTGTCGCTGGAAACACCGGAGATGCCCAGCAGGCCGGACTTCTTGTTCAGGATCTCGTCCAGCTCGTGGCCGGTGATGTTCAGGGTGTACTTCAGGTAGTTGACCACAGAGGGGTCCAGATCGCCGCAGCGGGTGCCCATCATCAGGCCGGCCAGCGGGGTCATGCCCATGGAGGTATCCACCACCTTGCCCTGATCGACTGCGGCAATGGAAGAACCGTTGCCCAGATGGCAGGTGATCAGCTTCAGGCGCTCAATGGGCTCCTCCAGATACTCGGCTGCCTTGTGGGCAACGTACTTGTGGCTGGTGCCGTGGAAGCCATAGCGGCGCACGCCGTACTTCTCGTAGTACTCGTAGGGGATGGCGTACATATAAGCCTTCGGCGGCATGGTGCTGTGGAAAGCGGTGTCGAACACGGCTACCATGGGAATGTTGCCGAACACCTTGCGGGCGGCTTCGATACCCAGAATACCGGCGGGGTTGTGCAGGGGAGCCAGCGGGCTCAGCTCGCGCAGGGTGTTGATGACCTCATCGGTGATCAGGCAGCTGCTCTTGAACTTCTCGCCGCCGTGCACGACGCGGTGACCGATGGCGTCGATCTCGCTCACGTCATTGATGCACTTGCCTGCACCGGTGGTCATCTTCTTCACGACCTCGGCAAAAGCCTCGGTGTGGGTGGGGAAGATCGCCGGGGTGGTAGCCTTGGTGCCGTTGGCCTCGTGAGTGATCATGCTGCTCTCCATGCCGATGCGCTCGCACAGGCCTTTGCACAGCACCTTCTCGCCGTCCATATCGATCAGCTGATACTTCAGGGAAGAAGAACCGCAGTTAATAACCAGAACTTTCATCTGTGTTGCCTCCTGAAAATTTTTGTACCGTCCGCAGCCTGAAAAAACCTGCGGACAGAATTTTACAGATTCCTATGTTTATTATATAATAGGGATGGCGGCTTTTCAAGGCGCAACCCGGGCAAAGCGGTAAAACTTGTGTACAAGGTTTTTGTACATCCTGCCCACAAATCCCGGAGACGGCAGGATTTTTCTGTATATCCGATATAAATTTAACAATCTTTTGGTGAAAAGGAGCAGTTCCATGAAGTTTGCAGGCATCATTGCGGAGTACGACCCCTTCCACAACGGCCACGCATGGCAGCTGGCGCAGGCGCGGGCACTGGGGGCGCAGCGGGTGGCTGTTGCCATGAGCTGCGGGCTTACCCAGCGGGGTGCGCTGCCGCTGCTGCCGGAGCCAGTGCGGGTGCAGGCGGCGCTGGCCTGCGGGGCAGACCATGTGTTTGCCCTGCCCGCGCCCTGCGCCTGCGCCGGTGCCGAGGCCTTTGCCCGGGCGGGCGTGCGCATTCTGGCAGCTGCCGGGTGCGATGCGCTGGTCTTTGGGGCAGAGACCCCGGACACCGCCCTGCTGCAAAAAGCCGCCCGGGTGCTGTGCAGCGAAGAATACCGCACCGCGCTCAGGCAGCAGCTTGCCGCCGGGGCACGCAGCTTTGCCGCTGCCCGGCAGGCGGCGGTGCAGGCGCTGTGTCCGGGGTCGGACATTGCCGCCCTGCTGGACAAGCCCAACAATAATCTTGCCGTAGAGTATTGTAAAGCCATCATAGAACAAAATGTAGAAATGCAGCCCATCGCCCTGCCCCGGCAGGGGGCAGACCACGGGCAGGCGCTGACCGAAAGCGCTCACGCAGCCTTTGCCAGCGCCAGCGCCCTGCGGACGCTCTGGGCGGAGGGCGGCGCGGCGGCGCTGGCGCCCTATGTGCCGGAAAAGGCACTAAAATTGTATATACAAGCGGAATATGACGGAAAGTATACAGATTTTGCAGTCATGGGGCACTGCGAGCTGGCACTGCTGCGGGCTGCCTGCACAGAGCAAGCTCCCTTTGCAGCAGTGCGCGGAGTATCCGAGGGCTTGGAGCACCGGCTGGAAAACGCCGTGCGGGAGACCGCAAGCCTGCCCGCTTTGCTGGATGCCCTGACCACCGTGCGCTACCCCCGGGCACGGATGCGGCGGCTGGCGATGGATGCGGCGCTTGGCTACACCGCCCAGACCCCGGCGCTGCCGCCCTACCTGCACCTGCTGGGTGCGCGCAAGGAAGCGCTGCCCCTGCCCGGGGAGACGGCGCTGCCGCTGTCCCACTCGCTGGCGCGTCTGTCGCGGGAAAACGGGACCTGCGCCCAAATGGCTGCCGCCCAAAGCAGAGCCAGCGACCTTGGTGCGCTGTGCCGGGCAAAACCGGAGCCGATGGGCGGGATATATCGTCAAAAAATTATCTTTTTGACGAATTGACAAAAAATAACGTGAAAAATTTTATATTGTGCCCTCTTGTATCCGGCGCGGTTCGGGTGTATGATTAAAGCAATGCAATGTTGGATACAACAAACCTGTAAAAAATGACTGTCCCCGCAGGGGAAACACAAGGAGGAACCCATGGCACTTCATGTTCTGGACGAAGCCAACCGCTGCCTCGGCTGCAAAAAGCCGATGTGTCAGGAGGGCTGCCCCATCCACACCAATATCCCGGAGGTCATCCGTCTGCTCAAGGCAAACCAGATGGACGATGCAGGCCGGATGCTGTTTGAAAACAATCCCCTGACCACCGTGTGCAGTCTGGTGTGCAACCACGAAAAGCAGTGCGAGGGCCACTGCATCCGCAACCGGATGCTCAGCCACGACCCGGTGCACTTTTCCATCATCGAGGACTATATCTCTACCACCTACGCCAACAAGATGACCGCAGGCCCTGCCCCGAAAAACGGCATGAAGGCCGCTGTGGTGGGCTCCGGCCCGGCGGGCCTGACCATCGCCGTGCTGCTGGCGCGCTGGGGCTATGACGTGACTATCTTTGACGCCCGGGATAAGATCGGCGGCGTGATGCGCTACGGCATCCCCAACTACCGCCTGCCGGACAGCGTGCTGGACGATTTCCAGTACCGCCATCTGGAGCTGAAGGGCATCAAGGTGCGCCCCAACACTACCATCGGCAAGACCATCACCATCGATGACCTGTTCCGCGACGGCTACAAGAGCGTGTTCATCGGTGCCGGTCTGTGGAAGGCCAACGCCATGCACATCAAGGGCGAGAGCCTTGGCAACGTAGCCTTTGGCATCGACTATCTGGCAAACTCCAAGGCTTTCCGTCTGGGCGATGACGTGGCTGTCATCGGCGTGGGCAATTCCGCCATGGACTGTGCCCGCACCGCTATCCGCAACGGTGCCCGCCATGTTACCTGCTACGCCCGCCGGGACGAAAGCTGCATCAGCGCTTCCGAGTACGAGGTCAGCTACGCCAAGCTGGAGGGCGTGGGCTTCCGCTTCTGCAAGACACCGGTGGAGATCCGGGAAAACGGCCTGATCTGCCGCGACACCGTCAAGGGCGAGGACGGCAAGTTCACGCAGGTGGAGGGCAGCGAAACTCTGTACCCCCACACCGGCGTCATCGTGTCGGTCAGTCAGGGCTCTGAGAGCAACCTCGTCAAGACCACGACCGGCATCGAGACCAACCAGAAGGGCCTGCTGAGCGTCAGCGAGGACGGCCGCACCACCCGCGAGGGCGTGTTTGCCGGCGGCGACGCCGTCATGGGCGCACGCACCGTGGTGGAGGCTGTGGCCGTTGCCAAGAAGGTGGCTGTCGCCATGGATGAGTATATGAAGAGCCTGCCCGCCGACACCGATGCCGACCCCTATGCCGGCATCCCGGTGTTCCAGACCCCTACCTCTGACGTGCTGGGCAAGCAGCAGCTGTAATAAGACGATTTTGCATGGCCTCCGCTTTGCTTTGGCCATGTTCAGCGGAAAGAATATTTTTGATTTCGGGACACCGGAGCGTCTGCGGACGCTCCGGTGTCCCATTTTCACAGAGAGAAATTCATGTTGTAAAAAAGGGTATCGGAAACGCTGCGGCGGTTCCGATACCCTTTTCATTATAACATTACCCGCAGGGTAAACTGTCCGTCCTTTGCGGCAAAGCTGGTCAGGCCGCCGTACCGCTCTGAGATGGCGCAGATGCTGCGCACCCCAAGCCCGTGGCCGGGCTGGTCGGTGACCGGGATGCCATCCCGGAGCTGCACGTCCGGCAGACAGCTGTTGGTGATCTGCAAAAACAGCTTGTGGCCTTTTTCGTGCCCGGAGGTCTCGATAAAGGCTTCGTGCCCGGCTTCGCGGCAGCGCACGGCGGCGTGCAGGGCGTTTTCCAGTGCGTTGGAAAGCAACACGCACAGATCGCTCTCCGAGACGGCCGGCTTTTGCGAGATGCCTGCCTGCACCGTGAACTGTACCCCGGCCTTGGCGGCGCGGTCTGCAAAGGCAGAAAAGATGAGATTCGCAGCTTCGTTCTCGCAGTAGACGGTCACCTTGCCGGCCTCGATCTCACTGCACACGCTGCGGATGTAGCCCAGCGCCTGCTCGGTGCGGCCATTCTCGATGCAGCCTGCCAGAAACTGCATATGGTGGCGCAGGTCGTGGCGGTAGGTGCTGGCGCGCTGCTGGGAAAGGCGCAGTGCTTCGATCTCGCGCATGGCCTGCGTGACCTGCAAGTTCAGGCTGGTTTGTAACTGCTCCATCTGGATGCGCTGCCGCTCCACCCGGGAGGCGCGCAAAATGGAGCACAAAAAGGCTGCGCAGCACACAAAGAACATGAACTCCACCGCCGCCGGGTTTGCACCGGACAAAAGGCTGGTGTAGACACGGGTGATGTAATCAAAGAGATAACCCACCAGCGGCACGATGCCAAACTGGCACTGCACGGAAGCCGGGTAGCGGGAAAGCTGCCGCATGGAGGGGGCAAGGAACCGGATGAACAGCAACAGCAGCGGCAGGGTGAACAGCAGCTCAGCCACCGGCTGCACCAGCGGATGCTGCGGGAAGAACAGCGCCACGGCCAGCGCCGCCCAGCGCCGCACCTGACAGCACAGGTAGGCCGTGAGCACCGCCACCAGCGGCCAGACCTTCTGTCCGCTGAACAGCACCAGCACGACATACAGCGGCAGGTGGGTGATGAGGGGGTAAAGGTACTGGGCAGCCGTGGGACTGGTGCCAAAGTAGAAGATGCCCTGCAGTGCCAGCAGCCCGGCGGTGCAGCCCGCCAGCGCCCAGCGCTTTTTGCCCGTCCAGCGGATGGGGCAGAACGCCGCACTGAGCAGGATACCGAAAATGCCTACTGCTGCACCGTCCAGCACTTCCGGCAGAATGCCCGGGGCGGTCACAGGACGACCTTCTTTCCCGCAAAGGCGTATTCCAGATACTGATCCCGCACGGCGGTAAAGCGCCCGTGGGGCAGCGGCACCTCGGCAAGGCTTTCCATGGTGATGCTCTTGGCGGTGATGTTCTGGATGTACTCCATGTTTACCAGATAGGAGCGGTGCGGGCGCAGAAAGCCCGGGTAATCTGCCAGCTGCCGTGCCAGCTCGTCCATGCTGCCGCTGCTCTCGATGACGGTGCCGTCCAGCAGATGGAATACCAGCGTGCGCCCCTGCACCTCGCAGTATTCCAGACTGTCCAGTGTAATGCGGGTTACGCCGCTTTTGCAGCGCAGGATCAGGCTGTGCTGGGTGCGCTTGCGGCACTCGGCCAGCACAGCATCGGTAAGGCGGAAAAAGCTGTCCTTCCAGATGGGCTTGAGTTGGTAGTAGTATGCGCCTACCACATAGGACTGTACGGCAAATTCCGAAGAGGAAGTGACAAAGATGATCTGCACCGCCGTGTCGTACTGGCGGATCTCCCGCGCGGCATTGATGCCGTTGATGCCGGGCATGAGCACATCCAAAAACAGCACGTCAAAGCGCACCCCGGCTTCGATATCTGCCAGAAGCTCCATGGGTTTTGTATAGGGAAACAGCTCCAGCTGCACACCCCGCAGGGCACGGTACTGCTCCAGAAAATCCTGCATCTGATGCAGCAGGGCGGCATCGTCATCACAGAAAGCGATCCGGGTCATAGCAAAGAAATCCTTTCCGAACAAAAATCTACCCTTTAACGATACCACATCTGCGCCGTTTCGTCACGTCTTTTTCGCAAATTTACCTTTTGTTATAGGTGGGGTTCCACAAATTCTTTCCCGTGAAAATGGGACACCGGAGCGTCCGCAGACGCTCCGGTGTCCCGAAATTATAAATAATCTTTCCGCTTGTTTTTTAGTACGAGCTCAGCCCAAGGCTTACGTCCAGCGCCTGATCCACCCGCTTCTGGTCGGCGGCGGTGATCTGCCCGGCGCGCTCCCGCAGGCGGTGCTTATCCAGCGTGCGGATCTGTTCCAGCAGCACCACGCTGTCCTTGGCAAGGCCGGTGTCCGCCGCCCGGATGTTGATGTGGGTGGGCAGGCGGGTCTTGTCCAGCCGGGATGTAATGGCTGCCGCGATCACAGTGGGGCTGTGCCGGTTGCCGATCTCGTTCTGTACGATCAGCACCGGGCGCACACCGCCCTGCTCCGAGCCCACCACCGGCGAAAGATCGGCGTAGAAAACTTCTCCTCTGTGTACCTCCATGGAATCTCCCTCCTGTTTGTCTGGAGGATGTGCCCCGCTATGTGATGCGTCCGGCGCATCCTGTCTGCTCTCAGTATGCGCAGACCGGGTGCGGCTTATGCAGTGCGGGGGCGATATTCCATTGTATGCACAAAGGGCGGTCAGCTTTCCTCTTCCAGCGTGCAGAAGGCCAGCGCCATGCCGCCCTCGTGGCTTAAGGAGAGCCGGGCCCGCAGCCGGTGCTGCGCCACCCATGCGGCGGTCTGCCCGCTGAAGCGGTAGGCCGGGGCACCGTTTTCCTGCCGGACGGCCTCGATCTCACATAGAGAAAAAGGCTCCCGCAGGCCGGTGCCTGCCGCCTTGAGAAAGGCTTCCTTGGCGGCAAAATCTGCGGCGGCGCTGGCAAGGCGGTGGGCGTTCAGCGGCGCAGCAGAGCCTTCCAAAAGCCCCAGCGCCGCCTGCTCAGCCGGGCCGTACACCCGGCGCACAAAGGCTGCTGCGTGGGCAGAGGAAAGGCTTTTTTCCAGATGGGAAAGGCTGCACAGGTCGCAGCCGATGCCGTAAAGCATACAAAGGCTCCTTTCGCGGGCAGAATGCCGCCCGGACATCGTTCATCTTGCCGGAACATTGCTGGAAATTTTGTACAGGATGTGCAAATCCGGCGTAATTATCTTGAAGTTTCGGCGCATTTCGTGTACAATGAGACTAGTTTCAACCGAAGGGGGTGTATTGCGTGGGAGACGCAACCGCGATTTTCTCCATCCACGATAAAAAGGACTATGAGATCCACGAGATCGTACAGCAGGTGTACGATGCTTTGAAGGAAAAAGGCTATAACCCGGTCAATCAGCTGGTGGGCTACATTTTGTCCGAAGACCCTACCTACATTACGACCTATAAGAATGCCCGTGCCATGATCCGCAAGGTGGATCGTGACGACCTGCTGCAGGCTATGCTGCGCAGCTACCTCAACGTGTAATACGGTCCTTTTCAGCCCCGCTGTCTGCATAAGACGGCGGGCTTTTTTATTGCAGATGCAGTTTTCCTCTGCGACCCCACCCGTGAAAATGTGTTTGGAGCACTCCGCAGAGTGCGACAAACACGAAATTATAAATATGATTTCCGCTGAATATGTGCAGAGCAAAGCGGAGCACATTTTAATCGTTTTCCACCAGCGGCAGGGTGAAGATCTGGTTCACCACCACCTCGTACTCCCACGGCTCCCGCAGCTTTTTCAGCTGCTTTTCCAGCTTTTCCGCCCCGGCAAAGCAGTGGATGAGGTAGAACCAGTGCCCCTTCATCCGGCTGATGGCGCAGCCCGCGCTGCCGAACAGTTCAGTGTAGCCGTGGTACAGGTCGGTCAGGTAGCCCCGCAGCTCCTCCTTGGCGGCGGGCGCACCGCCCCGCGCCCTGCGGAAGAGCGCCGGGTCAGCAATGAGCCCGCGCCCCACCATGATGCCGGACAGGGCGGGAAACTCCTCTTCCAGCGCGTGGAGCTGGGCGGCGGTGGTCACATCGCCGTTGTAGCACACCGGCATGGTGCACCGGGGCAGCGCAGCCGCAAAGGCGGCGCGGTCGGCCTGTCCGCGGTACTGCTGCCGCATCACCCGGGGATGGATGGTCAGCTCCGAGATGGGGTAGCGATTATAAATTTCCAGAATGGCGGCAAACTCTTCCGCCTTCTCCACACCCAGCCGGGTCTTGACCGAGACAGGTCCCTCGGCGCGGGAGAATACCCCGTCCAGAAAGGCATCTACCTTGGCCGGGTCCCGCAGCATCCCGGAGCCCTTGCCCTTGGCGGTCACCGTCCCGGCGGGACAGCCCAGATTCAGGTTCACCTCAGTATAGCCCAGCGCCCGCAGCTGCCCGATCATCCAAGCAGCCAGCTCGCCGTCCTTCGCCAGCAATTGCGGGATGACCGGCGCACCGGGATTTGCCGCCGGGGCAAGCTCTGCCATCTTCTTTTTAATGAGCACCCGGTTCTCCGGCGGGGAGATAAACGGCGCATAATAGCGGTCGGCAGCGCCTTGTGCGCCGAACCATTTCTGATGGGCCTGCCGCCAGACCCGGTCTGTGAACCCCTCCATGGGGGCAGCATAATAAAGCATGGGCGTTTCTCCAAACGTTTTTGTTACCGGTATTGTAGCATAAAATCGGGTGAGGGGAAAGGGGAGTGGACGGGGGAAACTCCCCCAGTCATCGCTGCGCGATGCCAGCCCCCTCTAAGATGGGGCCTTTGGCATGGCGGTACAGTTTCCGGCTAAAGTGCAAAGTTTGCGGGTGCGCCAGAGGCTCCCTCCCAGAGGGAGCTGGCAAAACCGTCAGGTTTTGACTGAGGGAGTTCGTTCCAAACCCCTCCTGTGAAAAAGTAGTTTCGAAACGCCCGCAGGCGTTTCGAAACTACAAATAAAAATAATTATTCCGATGACTATGCGCAGAGCAACGCGGAGCGCATTCAAATCGTCTTGTCCCCAAACAAAAACTCCCGCCCTGCGGGGTGCAGAGCGGGAGAGGAGAGTTTTTTGGGGATTATTCCGCGAACAGCGGGGTGGACAGGTAACGGTCGCCGGTATCGGGCAGCAGGACAACGATGTTCTTGCCTGCGTTCTCCGGGCGCTTTGCCAGCTGGATGGCGGCCCAGACGGCAGCACCGGAGGAGATGCCTACCAGCACGCCTTCCTTGTGGCCAATCAGACGGCCGGTGGCGAAGGCATCATCGTTCTCCACGGCAATGATCTCGTCATAGACGGTGGTGTCCAGCACGTCCGGCACAAAGCCTGCGCCGATGCCCTGAATTTTATGTGCACCGGCAGTGCCCTTGCTCAGCACAGGGGAGGAGGCGGGCTCCACAGCCACTACCTTGACGGCGGGGTTCTTGCTCTTGAGGTACTTGCCAACGCCGGTCACGGTGCCGCCGGTGCCAACGCCTGCCACAAAGATATCGACCTTGCCGTCGGTATCTTCCCAGATCTCGGGGCCGGTGGTCTCGATGTGCGCCTGCGGGTTGGCGGGGTTCACGAACTGGCCGGGGATGAAGGAATTGGGGATCTCCTTTGCCAGCTCATCGGCCTTGGCAATGGCACCCTTCATGCCCTTGGCACCCTCGCTCAGCACCAGCTCGGCACCGTAAGCTTTCATCAGCTGGCGGCGCTCCACGCTCATGGTCTCGGGCATCACGATGATGATGCGGTAGCCCTTGGCAGCTGCCACAGCAGCCAGACCGATGCCGGTGTTGCCGGAGGTGGGCTCGATGATGACGGAGCCTTCCTTCAGCAGACCCTTGGCCTCGGCGTCGTCGATCATCTTTTTCGCAATGCGGTCTTTCACAGAACCAGCGGGGTTGAAGTACTCCAGCTTGGCAATAACGTGGGCGGGCAGCTGCTCTTCCTTTTCGATATGGCTGAGCTCCAGCAGCGGGGTGTGACCGATCAACTGATCTGCGGCGGTATAGATCTTGCTCATAATACTTGTCCCTCTTTCTGGTATCGTTACGGGGTGTATGACCCTGTCTTGTGCCGGTGAGCCCGGCTGTGATTCCCTCTAAACCTTTAAACCAACATTCTTTGTGGGTTTGATGGCATTATAGCCCTGTTTTCCCTGCTTGTCAAGGGTTATTTTGAAAAAAGTGGGATTGAAAAGTGATTTACCCTGTTGTATAATGGGTTATATTAAAATTTGACCGGAAGGAAGTACGGATTATGATCGTTTCGACCAAAGGACGCTATGCGCTGCGGGTGATGATCGACCTCGCGGAGCATCAGTCTGAAAAATATGTTCCCTTAAAGGAAGTAGCTGCCCGGCAGGAGATCTCGGAAAAGTATCTGGAGAACATCCTCAAGGTGCTGGTGCAGAACGGCTTTCTGGAGGGGCTGCGCGGCAAGGGCGGCGGCTACCGGCTGACCCGCAGCCCGGATCAGTACACGGTAAGCGAGATCCTGATGCTCACCGAGGGCAGTCTTGCCCCGGTAAGCTGCCTGACCCCCGGAGCTTCTGCCTGCGCCCGGATGGCCAACTGCCGCACCTACGAGATGTGGAAGGGGCTCAACGACCTGATCTCGGACTACTTTGGCAAGATCACGCTGGCAGACCTTGCCCTGCCGGATCAGGCCGGCAACGATTATGTGATCTGAGCCTTGCGCACCGGAACTGCATCGGTGCGCTTTTTTGTACAGTTCTGCGCAAAAGGTGCAGAACTTCTTGGCAAGATTTACGGTTGATGGGGCGGGCTGTCCGCGGTATACTTTTACTTTGTGTAAGGCAGAAAATTCCGGGCGAAAAGCCCGTTGTCTGTTCGTTTATAAGACCAGAAAGGGGAGTTCTGACACGAAGTATATTTTTCAGTTCGGGCGCATTCTCGCGTTCTGTTTTCTGGGCGAGGTGCTGCACGTGGTGCTGCCGCTGCCGGTGCCTGCCAGTGTGTACGGTCTGGTGCTGCTGCTGGCAGCCCTGACCGCCGGGATCGTAAAGCTGGAGCAGGTCAAGGAGACCGGCACCTACCTGACCGGTATTTTTCCGCTGCTGTTCGTGCCCGCTGCTGCGGGCATCATGGAGCTGTGGGCAGAGATGGGACAGCTGCTGCTGCCCATCCTGATCGCCATTCTGCCGGTGACGGTGCTGGTGATGGCGGCGGCAGGCCGCACCACGCAGGCGCTGACCGCCCGCAATAAAAAGGAGGAGGCCGACCATGACGGAACTGCTGAATGACTTTTTGACCGGCTCTGCGGCCTGGGGCGTGCTGCTTACGCTGGCGGCCTTTGGGCTGGGTGCGCTCATCAACCGGGTGACCGGCAAGGCCATCTTTAACCCGCTGCTGCTGGGCAGTATTTTTGTCATCGTTTTTCTGTCGGTGTGCAATATCCCCTATGGGGACTATAAAACCAGCGCCGCGCCGGTAAGCTATCTGCTGCTGCCCGCTACGGTGGCGCTGGCGATCCCGCTGTATGAAAAGCTGGACCTGCTCAAAGAGAACGCGCCCGCCATCATTGCGGGCATCTCGGTGGGCACGCTGGTCAGTCTGGGCAGCGCCTTTGCATTGGCACTGGCGATGGACCTGACCCAGGAGCAGTACGCCACCCTGCTGCCGAAGTCTGTGACCACCGCCATCAGCATGGACGTGGCAGCAGAGCTGGGCGGCATTGCCGCCCTGACCGGTGCCATCGTCATCGTCACCGGCATCGTGGGCGCACTGCTGGCCGAGACCGTGTGCAAGCTGTTCCACATCACCGACCCTATCGCCAAGGGCGTGGGCATCGGCACGGCAGCCCATGCCGTGGGCACCAGCAAGGCACTGCAGATGGGCGAGGTGGAAGGTGCCATGAGCGGCCTTTCCATTGCTGTAGCCGGTGTGCTGACCGCCGTGCTCTGCCCGGTGTTCGTGGGCTTTATCCAGTAAAACGGGCGTGCGGAAAAAGCGCTTTTCCGTGCAAAGCAGCCGTCCGGGCAGACCGGGCGGCTGTTTTGTCAATCGGATGTATCTGTATAAAAGGGGCGTTGTATTTTACAACAGCCCCTTTTTTTGCGCGGCAGACTGTGCTATACTATAATAGCATTGGTGCGTGCCGCAAGGGCAGCGAGCCGGTGCGTTTTACCCAAGGTAGCGTATCCCGGGCAAGGTGCACGGAAAAGGCTGTCTTTTGAAAAAAGGATAAAGAGGTCATTTATTATGCTTACTGCAATTACGGGTATCAACTGGGGCGATGAGGGCAAGGGCCGCATGGTCGACCTGATCAGCCAGGAGTACGACATCGTTGCACGGTATCAGGGCGGCAACAACGCAGGCCATACCGTTAAAAACGAGCGCGGCAAGTTCGTGCTGAACCTGCTGCCCTCCGGCATCCTGCGCCCCAATGTCGTCTGCGTCATGGGCAACGGCATGGTCATCGACCCGCATCATCTGGACGGCGAGATCAATAAGCTGCGCGAGCAGGGCATTAAGATCACCCCGGAGAACCTGAAGATCTCCGACCGCGCAACCATCACCATGCCCTATCATGTGGAGCAGGATGGTCTGGAGGAAGCACGCCTGTCCAAGACCGGCGCACAGTTCGGCTCCACCAAGCGCGGCATCGCTTACGCTTACGGCGACAAGTACATGAAAAAGACCCTGCGCATGGGCGACCTGCTGCATCTGGACGACGCCGTGAAGAAGCGTCTGGTCACCATGGTGGATTCCAAGAATCTGGTCATGGAGGGCAGCTACAACGCTTCCCCCATCAGCGTGGACGAGATGTGGAACTGGCTCGAAAAGTATGCCGCCATCTTCAAGGACTATATCTGCGATGTGGGTCAGTATCTGGCCGATGCCGATGCAGCCGGTAAGAAGGTGCTGTTTGAGGCACAGCTGGGCGCACTGCGCGATATCGACTTTGGCATCTACCCCTACACCACCTCCTCCAACGTCATCGGTGCTTATGCACCCATCGGTGCCGGCATCCCCGGCCACAAGCTGCACAACTCCATCGGTGTCATGAAAGCCTACTCCTCCTGCGTGGGCGACGGCCCCTTCGCCGCCGAACTGGCCATGACCGAGGAAGAGAAGCACGCTCTGCGTGAGGCCGGCCACGAGTACGGCGCAGCCACCGGCCGTCCCCGCCGCGTGGGCCCCATCGACCTGGTGGCAAGCCGCTACGGCGTGTTCTGCCAGGGCTGCGATGAGGTCGCTCTGACCCTGCTGGATGTGCTGGACTACATGGAAAAGATCCCCATGGTCACCGCCTACAAGCTGACCGACGGCACCACTACCACCCGCTTCCCCATGGGTGAGGCACTGGATACCGCACAGCCCGTGGTGGAGTATCTGCCCGGCTGGCACTGTGATATCACTGCAGCCCGCAAGTGGGAGGACCTGCCCCAGCAGGCCCGCGATTATGTGGAGTATCTGGAAAAGGCTGTGGGCTGCAAGATCACCTATATCTCGGTGGGCGCAGAGCGCGAAGCCTACATCCACCGCGGCTGAGCTGCCGCCAAAAGCAGCCCCCGAGTTTCAGAAAAGGAAGCGTCACAGATGTTTGATATCATTACCGACAGCGCCTGCGACCTGACGCTGGACACCGCCAAGCAGCTTGGCATCGAGGTCGTGCCCTTTTATGTATCGCTGGACGGCGAGCATTACCGCAAGGAAGGGCTGGAGATCCCCGTGCGGGACTTCTATCAGTTCATGGTAGATAACCCGGCGGCCTATCCCAAGACCAGTCTGGCCTCCATCGAGGACTTTGAAAAGACCTTCCGCGCACACGCCGAGACGGGTCGGGATGTACTGTGTCTGGTGTTCACCGGCAAAATGAGCGGCTGCGTGGGCAGCGCCCGCAACGCCCGGGATCTGGTGCTGGAGGACTACCCCGATGCCCGCATCGAGGTCATCGACTCTGCCGCCGCCACCGTGACCGAATCCACCATGGTGGAAAACGCCGTGGCCATGCGGGACGCAGGCTGCACGCTGGACGAGACTGTGACTTGGCTGGAAGCGGAAAAATCCACCAACCAGATCTTCTTCACCGTGGGTGATCTGGACTACCTCATCAAGGGCGGGCGCATCGGCAAGGTGACCGGCCGCGCCGCCAATATGCTGGGGCTGAAGCCCATGATCCTGTTCAAGGAGGGCGAGATCTTCTCCGGCGGCGTAGCCCGCGGCCGGCAGAAGAGCTTTGAAAAGGCACTGGAACAGCTGATGAACTATCTGGATGCCCACGGCGGCACCCCGGATGACTACCGCATCACGGTGGGCTACGGCTACGATGCCGATGAAGGTAAGCGTCTGTGGATGCAGACCCGTGCCGCCCTGCGCGCCAAGTACCCCGGCGCACAGTGTGAGGTAGGGCTGTTGCAGATCGGCTGCACCATTGCGGTGCACACCGGCCCCTATGCACTGGGCATGGGCGTCATGCGCCGCTGGAAAAAGCAAAATTGATAAGCAGGAATGCCCGCCGGAGGACGATTTAAAATGCCCTCCGCGTTGCTCTGGGCATGATTCAAGGAACTCTATTTTTATATTTGAAAATCGGGAAGATCTGCGGATCTTCCCGATTTTCTTTTTCACGGGAGAGATGCAGCTTATCTTTACGACCCTTCTCGTGAAAACGAAATACAGCCAAGCCCGCAGGCTTGGCTGTATTTCAAAATAAAAATATTTTTCCGCTGAAAATATCCAGAGCATAAGCGGAGGATATTTAAAATCGTTCCGCTTACAGCAGCGGGATGCCAGCCTTAGCGCAGGCTTCGCGGGTGGCCTTGTCCCACACGCTGGCCTGAACCTCGCCGATGTGGACGCTGCCCAGCAGCAGCATACACAGGCGGCTCTGGCCGATGCCGCCGCCGATGGTGTAGGGCAGTTCGCCAGCCAGCACTGCCTTGTGGAAGGGCAGGGTGCGGCGGTCATCGCAGCCTGCCATGGTCAGCTGCCTGTCCATGCTTTCCGGGCTGACGCGGATGCCCATGCTGCTCAGCTCATAGCTGCACTGCAGCGGGTCGTTCCAGAACAGCAGGTCGCCGTTCAGATCCCAGTCATCGTAGTCCGGGGCGCGGCCATCGTGAGGCTTGCCGCTGCGCAGGGGTGCACCGATCTTCATCAGGAAGGTGGTGCCGTTCTCCTTGACAAAGGCGTTCTCCCGCTCCTTCGGGGTCAGATCGGGGTACTTGTCCTCCAGCTCCTGTGAGGTAACAAAGGTCACGTTGGGGGTGTGCAGGGGCAGATCCTGCAGCTGGGGGAACATGGCGTGCAGGTTCATCTCGGTAGCGCACACCGCAGACACGATGCAGCGCACCACGTTTTTCAGGTAGGTCTCGTTGCGGTCCTCCACCGTGATGATCTTTTCCCAGTCCCACTGGTCCACATAGACCGAGTGGAGGTTATCCAGCTCCTCGTCCCGGCGGATGGCGTTCATGTCGCAGTACAGACCCTTGCCCACGCGGAAATCGTAGTCCTTCAGTGCCTGACGCTTCCACTTTGCCAGCGACTGCACCACCTGTGCCTCGGTGCCGCTGTCCTTGATGTCAAAGGTCACCTTGCGCTCCACGCCGTTCAGGTCGTCGTTTAGGCCGGTGGAAGCCTCCAGAAACAGCGGTGCAGACACGCGGTACAGGTTCAGCGTAGCGCACAGGGTATCGGCAAACAGCCGCTTTACCGTGCCGATGGCGCGCTGGGTGTCGTACAGGTTCAGCGCGGGTTTGTAGTTTGCCGGGATGATGATCTTGCTCATAACGTTTACCCCTCATTCTGTGTGGTTTGCGCCCCGCTTTCCCGAGCCGGGGCGTGGCTTTTGCAAAGCCGGAATACTGCACCCATTATGGCACAATTTTTTACGAAAGTAAAGTGATAGCAGGAAAAAGCAGTTCCGAAACGCCCATGGGCGTTTCGGAACTGCAGATCAAACTATTTTTCCGTTTACCCGCCCAGATAGGCGCTGCGGACGCGCTCGTTGGTCAGCAGCTCAGCACCGGTGCCGTCCATGACCACGCGGCCAGTCTCCAGCACATAGGCGCGGTCGGCCACCGAAAGCGCCATCTGCGCATTCTGCTCCACCAGCAGGATGGTCATGCCTTCCTTGTGGATGTCGCGGATGATGTCAAAGATCTCCTGCACCAGCAGCGGCGAAAGACCCATGGAAGGCTCGTCCAGCATCAGCATGGAAGCGTTGCTCATGAGCGCACGCCCCATGGCCAGCATCTGCTGCTCGCCGCCGGACATGGTGCCCGCCAGCTGCTTGCGGCGCTCCTTCAGGCGGGGAAACAGGGTGAACACCTTTTCCTTGTTGGCGGCAATGGTGGAAGCGGGCTGGGTGTACGCACCCATATCAAGGTTCTCGTCCACCGTCATGTGCAAAAACACATGGCGTCCCTCCGGCACCTGTGCAAGGCCGCTTTCCACGATCTTGTGGGCGCGCACGCCCTTGATGCTTTTGCCCTTGTACAGCACATCGCCGGTGCGGGGCTTCAAAAGGCCGGAAATGGTTTTCAGGGTGGTGGATTTGCCCGCGCCGTTTGCACCGATCAGGGTGACGATCTCGCCCGCGTTGACGGTGAAGGAGATATCCTTTACGGCGTGGATGTTGCCGTAGTAGACGTTGATGCCGTCCACCTTCAGTAATGTATCAGCCATGGCTCAGCCCTCCTTTTTGCCCAGATAGGCCTCGATGACCTGCGGGTTATCGCGGATCTCGTCCGGGGTGCCCTTGGCGATGATGCGGCCGAAGTTCAGCACCGCAATGCCCTCGCAGATGCCCATGACAAGGCTCATGTCGTGCTCAATGAGCAGCACGGCAATGTTGAACTCGTCGCGGATGCGGCGGATGGTCTCGGTCAGCTCTGCCGTCTCGGAGGGGTTCATACCGGCGGCAGGCTCGTCCAGCAGCAGAAGCTTCGGGCCGGTAGCCAGTGCGCGCATGATCTCTAGCCGCCGCTGTGCGCCGTAGGGCAGGCTACCGGCCTGTGTATTGGCAAGGTCTGCCATGTGGAAGATGTCCAGCAGTTCCAGTGCGCGCTCGGTGCACTTTTTTTCCTCTTTCCAGTAGTTCGGCATCCGCAGCAGGGAGGACGCCAGATTATACTTCATGGACTCGTGCAGACCCACCTTGATGTTATCGATGACGCTCAGCTCCTTGAACAGACGGATGTTCTGGAAGGTGCGCGCCACGCCCATGCGGTTGACCTGATAGGTCTTTTTCCCGGCGGTAGGCATCCCGTCGATCAGGATGGAGCCGCGGGTGGGCTGGTAGACGTTGGTGAGCAGGTTGAACACGGTGGTCTTGCCTGCGCCGTTGGGGCCGATCAGGCCGGCGATCTCGTTGCGGCCGATCATCAGGTTAAAGTTGTCCACGGCGGTCAGGCCGCCAAAGTCGATGCCCAGCTCACGCACGTCCAGAATGGGCTTTTTGTCCTTGTCGCGGTCGGTCAGAAAACCGCCGGAGGGAACACTGTGCAGTCTGGTCTTGAACTCACTCATGGTCAGCGGCCTCCTTTTTGGTATGTTTGCGGAACAGTTCGCCATTCATGGCCTTTTCCACGATGCGGCTCAGGGAGAAATCGTAGCTGCCCAGCAGTCCGCCCGGGCGGAAGATCATCATCAGCACCAGCACCAGCGAGTAGACCACCATGCGGTAGCTGTCAAAGCTGCGGGTCGCCTCGGGCAGGATGGTCAGCACGGTAGCGGACAGGATGGAGCCCAGCATAGAGCCCATGCCGCCCAGCACCACCATGACCAGAATTTCGATGGACTTCATAAAGCCGAAGGTGGAGGGATCCAGCACGCCCAGATAGCAGGCGTACAGGCCGCCGGCCAAGCCTGCAAAGGCGGCGGAGAAGGCAAAGGCCATCACCTTATAGTAGGTGGTCTGGATGCCGCAGCTTTCGGCGGCGATCTCGTTGTCGCGGATGGCCAGCACGGCACGGCCGTGGCGGCTCTTCATCATGGCGTGGATGAGGAAGCAGGTGATGACCACGCACAGGAACACGTTCCAGTAGTTGGAGTACTTGGGGATGTTCTTCAGGCCCTTTGCGCCGTAGAACAGCTTGAAGCCCAGCACATCATCAATGTTGTTCAAGGTGATGCGGATGATCTCGCCAAAGCCCAGCGTCAGGATGGCCAGATAGTCGCCGGTCAGGCGCAGGGCGGGGATGCCGATGAGCACCCCGAACAGCCCGGCCATGATCCATGCCAGCACCAGACCGATAACAAAGGCAACGCCCTTGGGCAGGTTGGAATACTTCGTAAACAGCGCGCAGGTGTAGGCACCCACGGCCATAAAACCGGCGTGACCCAGCGGCAGCTGCCCCAGATAACCGGTGGCAACGTTCAGCGAGACAGCCAGAATGATATTGATGCCCACGGTCAGCAGCACCTTGTTCTGGTAGGTGGACAGCACATTCTGGGTGAGGAAGGAAAGCCCCACGAACAGCAGCGCCACCAGCACGGCGTTCATCAGGTAGCGCACGGGCATTTTGATGGTTTTACGGTTGGTTTTCATCGTTATGCCCCCTTACACCTTTTCCTGCACCTTGCGGCCAAGGAAGCCCGTGGGCTTGACCAGCAGCACGATGATCAGAATTGCAAACGTAACAGCGTCCTTCCAAGCGGAAAGGCCGATGGCGGAAACAAAGCACTCGCACAGGCCGATGGCAATGCCGCCGATCATGGCACCCGGAATGGAACCGATGCCGCCCAGCACGGCGGCAACGAAAGCTTTCAGACCCAGCATGGAGCCCATGGTGGGGGTAGCCTGCGGGTAGGAGCAGCAGTACAGCACGCTGCCGATGCCCGCCAGCGCCGAGCCAACGGCAAAGGTAAAGGAGATGGTGCTGTTGACGTTGATGCCCATCAGGCGGGCAGCATCCATATCCTCCGAAACGGCGCGCATGGCCTTGCCAAGCTTAGTCTTTTGCACCAGAAAGGTGAGCACCAGCATGGACAGCACGGTGACCACCAGCGTGATGATCGAAGTAAGACCCAGCGGCACCTTGCCCAGACGGAAGGTCTGGTTGGTGTAGTAGGCGGGGATCACCTTTGCACCCGAGCCGAGGATCAGTTCTGCCGTGTACTCCAGAAAGAAGGAGACACCAATGGCGGTGATCAGCAGCGAGATGCGGGGTGCGCTGCGCAGGGGGGTGTAGGCGATTTTTTCGATCACCACGCCCAGCAGCGTACAGGTGATGATGGTGGCGCACACAGCGGTGACCGGGCCAAGACCCAGCTGGTTCATGACGAACCACGACATATATGCGCCCACCATGATGACATCGCCGTGGGCAAAGTTCAGCAGCAGGATAATGCCGTACACCATGCTGTAGCCCAGTGCGATCAGTGCATAGATGCTGCCAAGGGACAAGCCGTTGATCAGCTGGCTAAAGAACACTGTCATGGTTGGATACTTCCTTTCTTTGCGGCGTTTACACTTTTTGATATAAAAAACGGAGAACGCCTGACCAGAAAAAAGCTGTTCCGGCGTTCTCCAGAAAATCATGGGGTTTGCTCTGTGCGGGCGGCTCCATCACCGGTGGATGGAACGGCGCAGATCAGAACATTTCCTTCAGCACGGGGGTTGCGCCGTCGAAGCACAGGATAGCGGTCTGCTTGACGGGGTTGTGGTGCTCGTCGAAGGTAAAGGTGCCGGTGATGCCATCGATGGTGCCGCCGGCAATGGCGTCGATGACGGCCTGCTTGTACTCGTCAGAGCCAGCCTCGAGACCCTGCTCCTCAGCTGCCTTGATGCCGTACACAACGGTCATGGCTGCATCGTAGCCCAAAGGTGCAAAGCCGTTGGGGTACTCCTCGCCGTACTCAGCCTTGTAGGCGTTCTCAAAGTCGGGGTTGGAGCCCTTTGCGTAGTTGGCGCAGAAGTAAGCATCCTTCAGCTGGTCGGCGGTAGCGTAGCCCTCCAGACCATCCCAGCCGTCGCCGCCCAGGAAGGGAACGGTCAGGCCAACGCTCTCGGCCTGCGCAAGGATCTGACCAATTTCCTGATAGTAGTTGGGGCAGAACACCACCTCGGGACCCTTGCCCAGAATGGTGGTCAGCTGGGTCTTGTAGTCCACATCGCCCTCAGAGTAGCTCTCCTGATCGACAACGGTGCCGCCCAGGCTCTCGAACTCGGTCACGAAATTCTCGGCCAGACCCTCGTTGTAGTCAGCGCCCTTCTGGAAGATAACGGCTGCCTTGGTGTAGCCCAGCTTCTTGTAAGCGTAGTCAGCCATCTTGATGCCCTGGAACGGATCGGTGAAGGTTGCACGGAACACGTTGGCGTTCACGGTGTCGGTCTCGGCATCGTAGGTAACAGCCTCGGCAGTAGCGGAAGCGGTGACCATGGGCATATTGTAATCGGCGCTCTCAGCGGCGACAGCCAGCGTCGGGGTGGTGGTAACATCGCCCACCAAAGCGGTGATGCCCTGATCCACCATCTTGGTAAAGCAGGTAACAGCCTGCGTAGCATCGCCCTGCTCGTCCATGGTGATGATCTCCAGCTGCTTGCCGTTGACACCGCCATCGGCATTGACCTGCTTCATGTACAGGCTGGCACCGTTTACAACAGCCTGACCGTAAACGGAAGCGTCACCGGTCAAGGGGCCCATCACACCCACCTTGATGGTGCTGCCGGAAGCAGCAGCGGAACCGGCGGTAGAACCGGCAGCAGAAGAAGCGGCAGTGCTTGCGGAAGAACCGCCGCAGGCAGTCAGAGCGCTTGCTGCGGCAACAACACCGGCAGCAGCCATGAACTGACGACGAGTGATCATCTTTTTCATAAAAATCTCCTCCTTCGGAGTGTTCTATAAAGTAAACTGATAAAAACGGAAGCAAGGCCCTTCCCCTCTAAAGCGGCCTTGCTCCTATCCTTGTCTGTTATTATAGCTATCTGGGTTCAAATCCGCAATTCACAAACCGTCCATACTTTTGGGCGCATTTTCTCGGCTTTGTTGATACTTTACACAAAAATTAAAGCGCGATTTTGTGCACTATTTCAAATTGTTCATTTTGTTTATCTGTGACATGAAACAGATTCACAAGTTGCAAAAAGGTTACAGAGTTTCCATCTCGGCGTCGGCGGCAAATTCGGCCTCGGCGCGGGTCTCTGCGGCCTGTCCCTCAGCCTCGGCAACAGCCACCGGCTCTGCCAGTGCCTTGCGGATGGCGGTGACGTAGAACACCATGGAAAGCGCCGTGCCGATGCACCAGCCCACAGGCCATGCCATCCAGATGCCGGTGGAGCCCAGCGCGGTGGCACTGAGTACGGCGGCAATGCCCACGCGCAAAATCAGGTCGGTGAAGGTGGCGATCATAAACCGCACCATCAGGCCGCAGCCGCGCAGGATGCCGTCTGCCACCAGCTTGACCGACACCACAAAGTAGAAGGGGGAGAGGATGCGCAAAAACAGCATACCGGTGTCAATGGCGGGGCCCTGCGGGTCGTTCATGAACAGCAGCAGCAAAAAGCGGCCGAAGAAGAAGTACAACACCACCAGCGGTACGCACAGCAGCCACACCAGATTGCGGCCTGCGCCAAAGCCCGCCTTGACGCGGTCCATCTTGCCTGCACCCATGTTCTGGGAGGTGTAGTTGGAGATGCCGTTGCCCAAGGTGGTAAAGGAGGTGATGACCATGTTATTCAGCTTGACGGCGGCAGAATAGCCTGCAATGACGCTGGCACCAAAGGTGTTGATGATGCTCTGCAGGATGATGTTGCCCACCGAGACAAAGCTCTGCTGCAGGATGCTGGGCACAGCCACCACGGCCACCTTGCCCAGCATATTCCACGAGAACAGCTGCACATGACCCTCGGTGCGGAAGGCGCGGATGCGGCGGAACACCACCACCATGGCCAGCACGCAGCTGACGCCCTGACACAGGAAGGTAGCCCATGCCACACCGGCAATGCCCATCTTGAAACCGGCTACAAACAGGATGTCCACGCCGATGTTGGACAAAGAAGAGACTGCAAGGAAGTAGAAGGGGGTCTTGCTGTCGCCAAGGGCAGAGAAGATGCCGGTGGCAATGTTGTAGAAGAACATGAAGGGCAGACCCAGAACGTAGATATCCAGATACAGCGCGGAGTCCGCAAGGATCTCCTCCGGGGTGTTGATGAGCTTCAGCAGGGCGTCGCAGCCCAGCAGACCAATGCCCATCAGCACCGCGCACAGCACGGCAGAGCCGATAAGGGAGGTGTAGACCGAGGTCTTCATCTCGCGGTATTCCTTTGCGCCAAAGTAGCGGGACACGATGACCGAGCAGCCGATGTTGCAGCCAAAGGCAAAGGCGATGAAGATCAGGGTGATCTCGTAGCTGTTGCCCACCGCAGCCAGCGCGTTCTCACCGATGAACTTGCCCGCCACCAGACTGTCGGCGATGTTGTACAGCTGCTGGAAAATGATGCTGCCGAACATGGGCAGACAGAATTGCCACAATACCTGTGACGGCTTGCCCACCGTCAGATCCTTATTCATTGCAAAAATCCTCCTCTATAACGACTATAAATGGGAAAACAGCGTAAATGCCGCAACCAGTATAGAACCGAACTGCCAAAAAGTAAAGAGAATTTTTGGTATATCTGCCATATAAAAAACACATGGTAAGCATAATGTATCCCCACTACCACAAGGGGGCAGACTGTAAACGGGTTTTCCACGGCGGTTTGCGTTCCTGTTAAAAATTTAGGGCTGCAAACATCCGCCCGGGCTCTTGCGCCGGGGCGCAAAGCGTGGTAGGATATTGGCAGTTAGTTATATATAACTAACTAAATAGAGCAGTTCCCCGTCTGCCCGCCCGGGCAGTATGGGAGAGAAAATGATATTCAGGAGGGTTTCAAGATGAATTATCTGGAAATTGAATCTGTTGTAGGCCGCGAGATTCTGGACTCCCGCGGAAACCCCACCGTGGAAGCCGAGATCACGCTGGCGGACGGCACGGTGGCGCGCGGCTGCGCCCCTTCCGGTGCATCCACCGGCGAGTTTGAGGCGCTGGAGCTGCGGGACGGCGACAAGAGCCGCTACTTGGGTAAGGGCGTGACCAAGGCGGTGGAGAACATCAACACGGTCATTGCGGACGCGGTTGTGGGCATGGATGCTTCCGACATTTACGCCATCGACGCCGCCATGCACAAAGCGGACGGCACCAAGGATAAGTCCAATCTGGGCGCAAACGCCATTCTGGCGGTGTCCATTGCAGCCTGCCGCGCAGCTGCCGCTTCGCTGGAAATGCCGCTGTACCGTTTTCTGGGCGGCGTAAACGGCAACCGCCTGCCCGTGCCCATGATGAACATCCTGAACGGCGGCGCACACGCCACCAACACCGTGGACACGCAGGAGTTCATGATCATGCCGGTGGGTGCATCCTCCTTTAAGGAAGCGCTGCGCTGGTGCGCCGAGGTGTTCCATGCGCTAGCTGCTATCCTGAAGTCCAAGGGTCTGGCTACCTCCGTGGGCGATGAGGGCGGCTTTGCGCCCAACCTTTCCAGCGACGAGGAGACCATCGAGACCATTCTGGCTGCCATCGAAAAGGCGGGATATGTGCCGGGCAAGGACTTTATGCTGGCGATGGATGCCGCCGCTTCCGAGTGGAAGAGCCCCAAGGGCAAGGGCTTCTACAAGCTGCCCAAGGCGGGCACCGAGTTCACCTCTGCCGAGCTGATCGCACACTGGAAGAGCCTTGTGGAAAAGTACCCCATTATCTCCATCGAGGACGGTCTGGACGAAGAGGACTGGGAAGGCTGGCAGCAGATGACCCGCGAGCTGGGCGGCAAGGTGCAGCTGGTGGGCGATGATCTGTTCGTGACCAACACCGAGCGTCTGGCAAAGGGCATTCAGCTGGGTGCGGGCAATGCCATCCTGATCAAGCTGAACCAGATCGGCTCTGTCTCCGAGACCCTGGAGGCCATCAAGATGGCGCACAAGGCCGGTTACAACGCCATCAGCTCCCACCGCTCCGGCGAGACCGAGGACACTACCATTGCGGACTTGGCTGTGGCGCTGAACACCTGCCAGATCAAGACCGGTGCGCCCAGCCGCACCGAGCGTGTGGCAAAGTACAATCAGCTGCTGCGCATTGAGGAGCAGCTGGGCGAAAGCGCCGTCTACCCCGGCATGGAAGCGTTCTAAACAAGACGATTGAGAATGCCCTCCGCGCTGCTTTGGGCATTTTCAGCGGAAATAGTATTTTGGATTTGTTGCTCAGAAACGCCTGCGGGCGTTTCTGAGCAACTTTTTTTCACGGGAAGGGGTCGTAAAGACAAACGGCAGCTGCGATACTCCCAATGTTTACCACCATGGTATTTGCAATCCTGCGGCGGGCTGGTTCGTATATAAGGCAGACCGGCACCCGGCAGCAGCCGGGACGGAAAGAAACGAAAGGAGCAAACCTTCCATGTTTCAAGGCCTTGGGCCGCTGCTCAACCTTTTGGGCGGCGGCAGCTTGACTAAGCTGCTTCTGTTTTTACTGAAGGGGCTGTTCGGCTGAAACGGACGGTCTGAAAGGAGAATACCATGCTGATCGTATTGGAGCATCTGCTGGGTCGGATCAATCTGCCCGGTATGTGGTGGATCATCGCAGAGCGCTGGCTGTGAGGTGACACCCCGCAAAGCCGCTGCACTTTTTGTGCAGCGGCTTTTTTGCTGCGCGGAACGATTTCACTAGGCTCGCCCTTGTAACTTTTTCTGATACATTTTACTTGCCACCCCACTGGCAAAATTGGCAAAAAATGCTTGCATCTAGGCGGTTTTGATGATAAAATTACACTGTTACAGTACGCCCAAAATCGGGGCATCATAGGAAGGTAAATTTGTAAATTGCGGCAACAGGGTGTACCGCGTGCTGTCAAGGTGCGGTACACAGAGAAAGAGACAGGGAAAACCAGATGGAAACAGGCGAGACGATAAAAAAGGGACTTCTGCGGCTGGAACGCTATGCACAGAATATACCGGGTGGCTTTCACTGCTGCGCAGAGGACCCGGAAAACGGCTATCCCTTTATTTATATCAGCGACCGCTTTCTGGAGATACTGGGCTGGGGGCGGGCAGAGTTTGCGGCAAGGTTCGATAACCGCTATACAGCGCTGGTACACCCGGATGATATGGCGGACGGGCTGCGCTACCGGAACGCAGAAAACAGCGCGACTTACGCACAGGAGGGCGACAACATCTTTCGGCTGTTGGGCAAAAACGGCTACCGCTGGGTCTCCAGTGCTGCCAACCGGGTGGAATGGCGCGGCGATGGCTATATCGTGGGCACTATCACGGATATCACCCCCTATATGGAGCTGCGGGAAAAGCTGGAACAGCAGAACCGCACCCAGAAAGAAGCACTGGAAACCGCCAACCGCAACCTGCTGCGGATGATGCAGCAGATGGAGGAGCAAAAGACTCAGTTTGCCCAGACCACCGCCCGGAATATGGAAAAAGAAGAGCGCTACCGGCAGCGGCTGAACCATGACGCTTTGACCGGCACCTACAACCGCCGCTATTACGAGGATGTGGTGCGCAATAACCTCGGCCCGGCGGGCATCGCCCTGATGGATATCGACGATTTCAAGATCTGCAACGATACCTACGGCCACCACGCCGGAGATCTGGCACTGGAAACCGTTGCAAAGACCATCCGCAGCTGTATCCGGGAGACGGATCTGCTGATCCGCTACGGCGGCGATGAGTTTTTGCTGGTGCTGCCCGGCATCCCGGCAGATTACCTCAAGACAAAGCTGGAGCAGATCCGCGATGCCGTGCAAAAGGCTGTGGTGCCGGGCTACCCTCACTTCCGGCTTTCACTGAGCATCGGCGGCGCGATGCAGACCCTTGCCGACCCTATGGAGAATGTGGTGCGCCGGGCAGATTTTATAATGTATCAGGCCAAGAACCACAAGGACGCGGTAGCGGTGGACACACAGGACAGCCGGTTGGCGGCTCAGGAGCAAGTCTTGGAGGAAAAGCCCACTATCCTGCTTGTGGACGATGCCATGATGAACCGCATGATGCTTACCGGCATTCTGGGCGGGGACTACCGCATTCTGGAAGCCGAGAACGGCAAACAGTGTCTGGAGCTGCTGCGGGAAAAGGCGGGGCAGATCTCGCTGGTGCTGCTGGATATCAATATGCCGGTCATGGACGGCTTTGAGGTGCTGCGCACCATGAACACCAACCACACCATCGAGGATGTGCCGGTGATCATGATCTCCAGCGACGACTCGGAAGAAGCCATCCGCAAGGCGTATGAGCTGGGCGCAAGCGATTACGTCAGCCGCCCCTTTGACGCCAAGATCGTCTACCGCCGGGTGGTCAACACCATCAAGCTGTATGCCAAGCAGCGGCGGCTGGTGCAGATGGTGTCCGACCAGATCCGCGCCCGCGAAAAGAACACCGATGTGCTGGTAGGCGTGCTGAGCCAGATCGTGGAGTTCCGCAACGGCGAGTCCGGCTCTCATGTGCGGCACATCCGCGTCATCACCGAGACGCTGCTGCACCGGCTGATGGAGCTGACCAGCCGCTACGACCTGACCCCGGAGCAGCAGGATGATATCCCGCTTGCGTCGGCGCTGCACGATATTGGCAAAATAGGCATTGACGAAGCCATCCTGAATAAGCCCGGCAGGCTGACCGCAGAGGAATTTGCGGTGATCAAGACCCACAGTATGCTGGGCGCAGAGATGCTGCAAAAGACCGAAAGCTTTGCAGACCAGCCGCTTTTGCAGACTGCCTACGAGATCGCCCGCTGGCACCACGAGCGCTGGGACGGCAAGGGCTACCCGGACGGGCTGAAAGGGGACGATATCCCCATCAGTGCGCAGCTGGTCTCCATGGCGGATGTGTACGATGCGCTGACCAGCGAGCGGTGCTACAAAAAGGCGTTCCCGCACGAGACTGCTGTCCAGATGATCACAAACGGCGCGTGCGGGGCGTTCAACCCGCTGCTGATCCAGTGCTTACTGGACGTGCAGGGGGAACTGAAGCAGGATATTTTACAATGGTAATGTGAGGAAAATTACGCGTGACAAACCAGAGATCCAACCATAAAATACCCCGCCGCACCTTTTTAAAAGTGTGCGCGGCGGCAGCGGCAGCCGGGCTGACCGCCTGCGGCAAAACGCAGGCGGCGGCAGCACTGCCCGAACTTACGGTGGGCAGCGATTCCTACCCGCCTTTTGTCTACCTGAGCAATGACAGCACCCCCACCGGCATTGATGTGGACATTGCCACCGAAGCCTTTGCCCGCATGGGGTATGCGGTGCAGATCGAGATCATTGACTGGGAGCAGAAAACCAATCTGGTGGAAAGCGGTGCCATCGACTGCATCTGGGGCTGCTTTTCCATGGACGGGCGGGAGCAGCTGTACCGCTGGGCAGGGCCGTATATGACTAGCCGTCAGGTGGTGGCGGTTAATGCGGACAGCGGCATTGAAACGCTTGCCGACCTTGCGGGCAAGACCATGATGGTGCAAAGCACCACCAAGCCGGAAGAAATTTTCCTTGCCGGTACCGACCCCCGCATCCCGCAGCTGGGCGAAGTGCTGAGCACCGAGGACCGCAGCGTGCAGTACGCTATGCTGAACTGCGGCTATGTGGACGCCGTTGCCGCCCACGAGACTGCCATTTTGCAGTATATGCAGGATTGCAATGCCAACTTCCGCATTCTGGAAGAGCCGCTGCTGGTCACCGGCATCGGCGTGGCTTTTGCGCTGAACGACACCCGCGGGCTGGACGAACAGCTGACCAAGACCTTTGCCGCCATGCGCGCCGACGGCACGATGAAACAGATCGTAGGCAAGTATCTGCCGGACCCGGAAAAATATCTGGAGGTGGACGCCCTTGAACCGTAAAAAGAAAACGTTCACTCCCAATATGCGGATGGCGGCGCTCTATCTGCTGATGGGCGTGCTGCTTTTGCTGACAGTGACCCTCTTCTCCGGGCAGGAGTCCATACGTGCTACCGAGGATTACTTTGCCCGCACCATCAGCTTTGTAAAGGTGCAGTCCACCAGCTTCGAAAAACATAACGACACCATCACCGCAAAGGCGCTGCGCCGGATGGCGGTGGCGGTGCGGCAGCTGGCTGAAAATGATGCCTTAGACCTCTACGACCCCGAAAGCCTCCGGGCAGAAACAGAGTCCCTCTGGCTTACCGGCATTGCCGTACTGGACGAAAACGGAAAAGCACTGTGTGAATATACAAGTGGTAATGTTGACTATGCGCAGTTTGCGGAGTCGCTGCGGGAGAAAGCCGCGCTGAACGTGCTGCAAAACCCGCAAAAGACCTATCTCAAGCGCATTCTGTTACAGGATGGCACGGCAGTGGATGTTGCCACCCACCGCGCCGCAGCAGGGGATGCCATACTGCTGGCTTACCGGGTGACCCCGCCGGAGTTTGTGGAGGGCGCAGCCCTGTCCATCCAGAGCGTGCTGGACGGCTACCCGCAGGACATCAGCGGCACCATCTTTATCGTGCAGGATAACAAGGTGATCGCCGCAAACGACCCGAGCCTCATCGGACTGTACACCACGAACAGCCCGCTGGTGCAGGGCATCCGCAAGGCCGGTGCGCCCGATACCTTGACCCATACCCACGACTGGGCAAATTCCGGCTGTTATTTCGGGATGTACAGCAACGGACAGAATTTTGATCTGTATATCTATATCAACGAAAAAGCGGTGTTCCGTAATTCCAGCAGTACACTGCTGGCAACGCTGATCCTTTATCTGATCTTTGTGGCGGTGCTGCAAACGCTGCGCCATCGCTCCATAAAGGCTGCGGAGCAGCAAAAGCGGGAGCAGGAGCAGAAATACCACGCTCAGCTGGAGGAGCAGAACCGCAAGCTGGAAAAGGCTGTCCGGCACGAGGCAGCGGCAAACCGCGCCAAGCGGGAGTTCTTGTTCAACATGAGCCACGACATCCGCACCCCGATGAACGCCATCATCGGCTTCACCTCGCTGGCGGCGACCCATATTGATAATAAGGAACAGGTGCTGGACTACCTGAAAAAGATCTCTATTTCCAGCCAGCACCTGCTCTCCCTCATCAACGATGTGCTGGACATGAGCCGCATTGAGAGCGGAAAGGTAAAGATCGAGGAAAAGGCGGTGCATCTGCCGGACCTTGTGCACGATGTGCGCTCCATCATCCAGCCCAACATCAGCTCCAAGCGCCTGTCGCTGTTTATCGACACCATGGACGTGGTGGACGAGGACATCATCACCGACCCGCTGCGGCTGAATCAGGTACTGCTGAACATCCTTTCCAATGCCATCAAGTTCACCCCCACCGGCGGCATGGTGAGCATCCGCATCGCCCAGAAGCCCGGTGCGCCCAAGGGCTGCGGCAACTACGAGTTCCGCATTAAAGACAACGGCATCGGCATCAATAAGGAGTTCCAGAAGCATATCTTTGAAGAGTTCACCCGGGAGGAGAATTCTACCGTCAGCGGCATTCAGGGCACGGGTCTGGGCCTTTCCATCACCAAGAATATCGTAGACCTGATGGGCGGCACCATCACCCTTGAAAGCGAGCCGGGCAAGGGGAGCGAGTTCATCGTGAACCTCTGCTTCCCCCTCAGCGGGCAGAAGGCGGAGATCAAGCAGCTGCCCCAGCTGGAAGGGCTGCGGGCGCTGGTGGCAGATGACGACACCAACACCTGCCTGAGCGTCAGCACCATGCTTTCCAAGATCGGGATGCGCCCGGAGTGGACCATCTCCGGCAAGGAAGCGGTCATCCGCACCAAGTACGCCGTGGAGCAGGGCGATGCTTTCAGCGTGTATATCATCGACTGGCTCATCCCGGATATGAACGGCATCGAGATCGTGCGGCAGATCCGCAAGGTCATCGGGGACAGCTGCCCCATCATCATCCTGACCGCCTACGACTGGGCGGATATCGAGGAAGAAGCGCGCGCCGCCGGTGTGACCGCCTTCTGCGAAAAGCCGCTGTTCCTCTCGGAGCTGCGCAAGGTGCTGGCAGAACCCTTCCGGGTGCAGCCGGAGCAGACGACCGCCCCGCAGCCCAAGGCAAGCTTTGACGGCAAGCACCTGCTGCTGGTGGAGGATAACGCCCTGAACCGGGAGATCGCCATAGAGATCTTAAAGGAAGCGGGCTTCCTTGTGGACACCGCCGAGGACGGCGTTGAAGCGGTGGAAAAGATGGAGCAGTCCGCGCCCGGGCAGTACGATCTGATCCTGATGGACATCCAGATGCCCCGCATGGACGGCTACGAAGCCACCCGGCGCATTCGCGCCCTGCCCGACCCCCGCAAGGCGGGCATCCCCATTTTTGCCATGACTGCCAACGCTTTTGAGGAGGATAAGCAGAACGCCTTGAATGCGGGCATGAACGGCCACATCGCAAAGCCGCTGGATATCCCGCACCTGCTGAAGGTGCTGGAAGAAGCGCTGAAATAAGACGGAAAAGGGCAGCGGGCTCGCCCTCTCCGTCTGCTCACTTTGTTCGCATCCACCTCTCCCAAAGGGAGAGGCCTTGGCAAAGAGATGAAGTTTGCGTGGACTGCCAAGGGCTCCCACTTTGGGGGAGCTGGCATCGCGCAGCGATGACTGAGAGGGCGAGGACGCTAAAAATAAAGCATCGGCAACCAATTCGCTGAGTTTCTGAAATTCAGCGGCGAAGGCTGCCGGTGCTTTTTTGTTTTATCCCGCTGGGCAGAAAAGCATGGGTTTGCGTCTATTTTGCAAACTTTTTGTGAACCCTATTGACAAAGCAGGTGGACAGGAGTATATTTTTAGCAGTCGAGCAGATAGAGTGCTAAAAACAAAACGAACTGCCCCGCGGGAGGTGTGCAAGACCATGAAGAAGAATATCGATACAATCAACGCAAGGCTCTGCCGCCGCCGGGCACGGAGCTGTTAGCACAGAGCTTATCCGTCCGCTAAAATAAACCTTCCGGTATGAATGGAGGCTTGACTTTATGAATACCAATCAATATACCCAAAAGACCCTTGAGGCTTTGCAGGCCGCCCAGCAGCTGGCTGTGGAGTACCAGCACAACGCGCTGGAGCCCGCCCACCTGCTGCACGCACTGGCTGCGCAGGAAAACGGCCTGATCCCTCAGCTGCTGCAAAAGCTGAACGTTGACCCCGGCAGCTTTGCCGCCGCCGTGGCGGAAAAGCTGTCCGCGCTGCCCCGGGTGTCCGGCTCCGGCCGTGACCCCGATAAGGTCTATATCTCGCAGGCCACCGATAAGGTGCTCAGCGCCGCCGCCCGCGAAGCCAAGGCCATGAAGGACGACTTCATCAGTGTGGAGCACCTGTTCCTTGGTCTGCTGGACGAGCAGGACCAGACCACCAGTGAGCTGTTCCGCGCCTTTAACCTGAAAAAGGACGCCTTTTTACAGCAGCTTACCGCCGTGCGCGGCAACCAGCGGGTGACCACCGATAACCCGGAGGACACCTACAACGCCTTGCAGAAGTACGGTCAGGATCTGGTGGAGCTTGCCCGCAAGCAGAAGCTGGATCCCGTCATTGGCCGTGATCAGGAAATCCGCAATGTGATCCGTATCCTGTCCCGTAAGACCAAAAACAACCCCTGCCTGATCGGCGAGCCCGGCGTTGGTAAAACCGCCATCGCCGAGGGTCTGGCGCAGCGTATCGTGCGCGGCGATGTGCCCGAAAACCTGAAAGACCGCACCGTGTTCAGTCTGGACATGGGCGCTCTGGTGGCCGGTGCAAAGTATCGCGGCGAGTTCGAGGAGCGCTTGAAGAGCGTGCTGAACGAGGTGAAGAAGAGCGAGGGCAAGATCATCCTCTTCATTGATGAGCTGCACACCATCGTGGGTGCCGGTAAGACCGACGGTGCCATGGACGCAGGCAACCTGCTCAAGCCCATGCTGGCCCGGGGCGAGCTGCACTGCATCGGCGCGACCACGCTGGACGAGTACCGCCAGTATATCGAAAAAGACCCCGCACTGGAGCGCCGGTTCCAGCCGGTGCAGGTGGATGAGCCTACCGTGGAGGATACCATCTCCATTCTGCGCGGCCTGAAGGAGCGGTATGAGGTGTTCCACGGCGTAAAGATCAACGACAACGCCCTGATCGCCGCTGCCACCCTTTCCGACCGCTATATCACCGACCGCTTCCTGCCGGATAAGGCCATCGACCTTGTGGATGAAGCCTGCGCCATGATCAAGACTGAGATGGACAGTATGCCCAGCGAGATGGACGATCTGGCACACCGCATCACCCAGCTGCAGATCGAGCAGGTGAGCCTGAAAAAGGAGACCGATGCCCTGAGCCAGAGCCGTTTGAAGGATCTGGAAAAGGAGCTTGCCGAGTTGCAGGATAAGTTCCGCAGCATGAAGGCAAAGTGGGAGAACGAAAAGAATGCCATTGGCAAGGTGCAGACCCTGCGTGAGCAGATCGAGCAGACCAATGCCGCCATCGAGAAAGCCCAGCGCGAGTACGACCTGAACAAGGCCGCCGAGCTGAAATACGGCAAGCTGCCCCAGCTGCAAAAGCAGCTGGCCGAAGAGGAAAAGGTGGCTGCCGCCAAGAAGGAGGACAGCCTGCTGCGCGACCGCGTGACCGATGAGGAGATCGCCCGCATCGTGGCACGCTGGACCGGCATCCCGGTAGAAAAGCTGGTGGAGGGCGAACGCGAGAAGCTGCTGCATCTGGATGATGTGCTGCACCAGCGGGTCATCGGACAGGACGAGGCCGTGACCAAGGTGAGCGAAGCTATCCTGCGCAGCCGCGCCGGTATCGCCAACCCCAACCGCCCCATCGGCAGCTTCCTGTTCCTCGGCCCCACCGGCGTGGGCAAGACCGAACTGGCCAAGGCGCTGGCACAGGCACTGTTTGACGACGAGCGCAACATGGTGCGTATCGACATGACCGAATATATGGAGAAGTTCAGCGTCAGCCGCCTGATCGGCGCGCCTCCGGGATATGTCGGTTATGAAGAGGGCGGCCAGCTGACCGAGGCTGTGCGCCGCAAGCCTTACAGCGTGGTGCTGTTCGATGAGGTGGAAAAAGCCCACCCCGATGTGTTCAACATCCTGCTGCAGGTGCTGGACGATGGCCGCATCACGGACAGTCAGGGACGCACCGTGGACTTCAAGAACACGGTCATCATCCTGACCTCCAACCTTGGCAGTGACATCATCCTGAACGATCTGGAGCAGCGCCGTGCGCAGGGCTCCAACGAGCTGAGCGAGGACGCAAAGCATCAGATCGACCTGCTGCTCAAGAGCAAGTTCCGCCCCGAATTCCTGAACCGTCTGGACGAGATCGTCTACTACAAGAGCCTGACCAAGGACGAAATGCGCAAGATCGTGGATCTGCAGCTGCAGGATCTGCGCAGCCGCATGGAGGAGGGCAAGCACCTCAAGCTGGAGGTCACCACCGCCGCCAAGGACTTCATCATTGATTCTGCCTACGACAGCGTTTATGGTGCACGTCCCATCAAGCGCTTCATCCAGAGCCGCGTGGAGACCCTGATCGCCAAGGCCATCATCAAGGGCAGTTATGCCGAGGGCAACACCCTGACGGTGGATTATGACGGCAGCGCATTGGTTCTGCGCTAAACTTTACCGGTTTTGTACATGGAGTACGGGCCAAACGCTTGCACCTGTGTGCAGAATATGTTATTATAGAAAATAACATTGATGTGCTTTTCATCGCGGAAATGGCAACGATGGAAAGCACATTTTTGTATACGGAAAAGCCCGCGTGGCACTGTTGAAGCACAACGGGAACACGGCGGGCAAATAAAACTAAATTTAAAACAGAAAGTTGAGTGTGATTCCCCTTTTTATGGACGATGGCAGTATGACGCTCTGGGTAGCGCTGGTAGTATTGGTGGCACTCTCTGCCTTTTTCTCCGCCTCCGAGACCGCATTTTCTTCCCTGAATCAGATCCGCCTGAAAAGCCGCGCCGAGGACGGCGATACCTCTGCCGCCCGGGTGCTGGCAATGGCTGAAAAATACGATAAGCTGCTTTCCACCATCCTTATCGGCAACAATATCGTGAACATTGCCGCAGCTTCCATCGGCACCATCATTTTCACCAAGATGCTGGGCGCAGAGCGTGGCGCTACGGTGTCCACCATGGTGCTGACCGTAGTGGTGCTGATCTTTGGCGAGGTGACCCCCAAGAGCCTTGCCAAGGAGATGCCGGAAACGGTTGCCACCGCAGTTGCGCCGGCGCTCAGCCTGCTGATGCTGGTGTTTACCCCGCTGACATGGCTGTTCAGCCAGTGGAAGCGCTTTCTGGGACACTTTGTCCACAGCACTGAGGAGGACACCATCACCGAGGGCGAGCTGATGACCATGGTCAGCGAAGCCGAGAATGACGGCGAGCTGACCGACCGGGAAAGCGAACTGATCCGCAGCGCCATCGAGTTTGATGACGTGGAGGTGGAAGAGATCCTGACCCCCCGCGTGGATGTGATCGCGGTGGAGGACGATCTGCCGCTGGAAGAGGTGGCGCAGACCTTTGCCGAGTCCGGCTACTCCCGTCTGCCGGTGTACCACGACACCATTGATAACATCATTGGTGTGGTACATGAAAAGGACTTCTACATGGCACGCCTGAAAAAGGAGGTCAAGCTGGAGGATCTGGTCAAGCCTACCCTCTACACCACCGGTTCCACCCAGATCTCCCAGCTGCTGCGCACCCTGCGCGAGCAGCACCACCACATGGCTGTGGTGGTGGACGAGTACGGCGGCACCGAGGGTATCATCACGCTGGAGGACATTCTGGAGGAGCTGGTAGGCGAGATCTGGGATGAGCACGACGAGGTGACCGAGGACTTCCGCAAGCAGTCGGACGGCAGCTGGATCGTGCTGGGCAGCGCCGGTGTGGATGACCTGTACGAGCGGCTGGGACTGCCGGAGGACGAGGATATCGACTCCAACACAGTGAACGGTCTGGTGCAGGAAAAGACCTGCCGTCTGCCCAAGGTGGGCGACCGCTTCACGCTGGGCAGCTACGACGGCGTGGTCACCCGCACCGCCAAGCGCCGCGTGACCGAGGTACGTCTGACCCCGGCGGAAAAGCCCGACTCCAAAAAGGACGAAGAGGAAAAAGGCCACTTTGGCAGAATGACCTCTAAATAAAACACCGACCGGCTGCTGCACAAAATGTGCGGCAGCCGGTTTTGTTGAAAAACTCCCTCAGTCAAAACCTGACGGTTTTGACAGCTCCCTCGGAGAGGGAGCCTCTGGCGAAACCAGAAAGTTTGCAATCAAGCCAGAAACTTTCCCGCCATGCCAAAGGCCCCATCCCAGAGGGGGCTGGCATCGCGTAGCGATGACTGGGGGAGTTGACTTTGTTGCAATCCGGAAGAAGCGGAGCGCATTTAAAATAGTCTAATTTTCCTATAAAAATCCCCCCGGCGAGCAGCGCCGGGGGGATTTTTTCAGGATTTACTTAGGCTGGCGGCCGATATAGGCCAGAATGCCGCCGTCGGCGTAGAGGATCTGGCCGTTCACAAAGTCGGATGCGTGGCTGGCAAGGAACACGCAGGGGCCGACCATGTCCTCCGGGTCACCCCAGCGGCCTGCGGGGGTCTTGGCAACGATGAACTGGTCGAAGGGGTGACGGCTGCCGTCCGGCTGGATCTCGCGCAGGGGAGCGGTCTGGGCGGTGGCAATGTAGCCGGGGCCCATGCCGTTGCACTGGATGTTGTACTCGCCGTACTCAGAGGCGATGTTCTTGGTCAGCATCTTCAATGCACCCTTGGCAGCGGCGTAGGCAGAGACGGTCTCGCGGCCCAGCTCGCTCATCATGGAGCAGATGTTGATGATCTTGCCCTCGCGCTTTTCCATCATGTCGGGCAGCACGGCCTTGGAGCAGTTGAAGGCACCGCCCACATGGACGTCGATCACCCGCATAAAGTCGGCGTGGCTCATCTCGATCATGGGCACGCGCTTCATCAGGCCGGCGTTGTTCACCAGAATATCCACAGAGCCGACCTCGGCCTTGATCTTTGCCACCATGGCGTTCACGGCGTCCTCGTCGGAAACGTCTGCCACATAGCCGTGGGCGTCGATGCCGGCAGCCTTGTAGGCGGCCATGCCCTTTTCCAAGCTGGCCTCAGAGGAGCAGTTGAAGCAGATGGTTGCGCCGCACTTGGCCATGCCCTCTGCAATGGAAAAACCGATGCCGTGGGCACCGCCGGTGATCAGGGCTACCTTGCCCTGCAGGTTAAATGCAGACAGATCCATGATGTTCTCCTTTTTTCACAGTATCCAAGTTAATTTTTTAGCAAAACGCCCCGTACCGGTTTCCCGGTACGGGGCGTTTGATTGGTGCTTTTAGCGCAGGTCAGTGGTAGCGATGTTGTCCATGTCGTCAAACTCCATGTTCTCGCCGCCCATTGCCCAGATAAACGTATAGTTCGAGGTGCCTACGCCGCTGTGAATGCTCCAGGAGGGGCTGATGACAGCATCCTCGTTGTGCATCACGATGTGGCGGGTCTGGGTAGGCTCGCCGCACATATGGAACACCACCTGCCCCTCGGGCAGTTCAAAGTAGGTATAGATCTCCATGCGCCGCTCGTGGGTGTGGCTGGGCATCGTGTTCCAGTTGGAACCCGGTGCAAGCTCGGTCATACCCATGCTCAGCTGGCAGGTCTTCAGCACATCCGGGTGGATGAACTGGTTGATGGTACGCTTGTTGCAGGTGTCCACGCTGCCCAGCGGGCGGTGGTTTGCATCAGCCATCTTGATCAGACGGGTCTGGTAAGCGCAGTGTGCCGGAGCAGAGACCATGTAGAACTTGGCGGGATGCTCCGGGTCGGCGGAAGCAAAGGTGACTTCCTTGGTGCCCTGCGTGATGTACAAGCAGTCCTTATAGCCCAGCTCGTACTTTACGCCGTCAGCCACCACGATGCCGGTGGAATCCTTGCCGATATTGAACATACCGATCTCGCGGCGCTCCAGGAAGTAGTGGGTGCCGAAGTTGGCCCAGATGTCGATGCCCTTGTCGATGGACACGGTCTCGTGCACCGGCATACAGCCCAGCGTGACCATACGGTCCACATGGCTGTAAACAGCCACCACCTCATCAGCCTTGTACAGGCCGGTGATCAGCATCTCGTCCCGCATTTCCTCGGTGGTATAGCGCTTGAAATCCTTCTGGTTGCAGGAATAACGGATATCCATAGCGGACTCCCTCCTGCTCTTAGCGCTGGATACGGCCGGAACCGTCGCCGCCGGCCAGCTTCTCGACCTCGGACACGGTCATCATGTTGTAGTCGCCCTCGATGGAGTGCTTCAGAGCGGAAGCTGCAACTGCGAACTCGACAGCCTCCTGAGTGCTCTTGCCGGTCAGCAGGCTGTAGATCAGGCCGCCGCCGAAGGAGTCGCCGCCGCCAACGCGGTCGATGATGTGCAGGTCGTACTTCTTGGAGAAGCAGTACTCGCCCGAAGCAACATCGTACAGCATAGCGCTCCAGCCGTTGTCGAATGCGCTGTGGCTCTCACGCAGGGTGATAGCGACCTTCTCGAAGTGGAACTTGTCAGCCAGCTGCTTGGCAACGCTCTTGTAGCCCTCAGCGTTCAGCTTGCCGCCGTAGATATCGGTAGCCTCGGCCTCGATGCCGAACACGTCCTTTGCGTCCTCCTCGTTGGAGATGCAGACGTCAACGTACTGGCACAGATCGGTCATGGCAGCGCGGGCCTGCTCACGGGTCCACAGCTTGCCGCGGTAGTTCAGGTCGCAGCTGATCTTCACGCCGTGAGCCTTAGCAGCCTTGCAGGCCTCGCGGCAGATCTCGACAACATTCTCGCCCAGAGCCGGGGTGATGCCGGTGAAGTGGAACCAATCCACGCCCTCGAAGATCTTATCCCAATCAAAGTCGGAAGGCTGAGCCAGCTGGATAGCGCTGTTGGCACGGTCGTAGATGCAGACGGAACCACGCTGAGAAGCGCCCTTCTCGTTGTAGTAGATGCCCACACGGTCACCGCCGCGGGTGATCATGCTGGTATCGACGCCGTAGCGGCGCAGGCTGTTGACAGCGGCCTGACCGATGGCGTGTGCGGGCAGCTTGGTGACGAAGGCTGCGTCCAGACCGTAGTTGGCCAGAGAAACAGCAACGTTAGCCTCGCCGCCGCCGAAGGTGAACTCCAGGCTGTTAGCCTGAACGAAACGCTCGTAGTTGAAGGGCTGCAGACGGACCATCAGTTCGCCAAAAGTAACGACTTTCATTGGTTATTCTCCTTTATATCAGGTGTTTCATCATCCCGCCGCAGGGCGTACCCGGTGCGGCGGGGCTTTTACGGTAAAAGGGGACAGGCGCTTATGCCTGCACCAGATGGAAGGCAAAGCCGGCGATCTCGTCTGCCATGTAGCAGGCAACGGTCTTGCCGTTCTTCACGTTCTTGCTGTCCAGATCGAACTTCACGCCGCGCTGAGACAGGTGGTAGATGGCGCGATCCACGTTGTTGCAGCCGATGGCGATGTGGCCATTGGTGCCGCGGCCGGGCTTCTTCATGATCTCGAACTCCTTGTTGCCAACAAAGATGCTGGAGTTGCCGGGAGCGACCTTCATGTTCAGCATTGCGCTGATGAGGTTAGCTACCTTCATGGCCTCTTCCTCGTTGTCGGTGTTGATGCCGACGTGCAGCAGCTTCAGGCCCAGCATGGTGTCAACAGCTTCCTTGCTCTGTGCGGTGATCTTTGCCCAGTCGCCGGCCTTGATCACGTCGCTCTTGCACATCCAGGTGCCGCCCACGGCAAAGATCTGGTCGTAGCCCAGATAATCATTGACGTTCTTGGCGTTGACGCCGCCGGTGCACATCCAGCGAGCGCCCTTCAGGGCAGCGCCGATGTTCTTCAGCATACCCACGCCGCCGTTTGCCTCGGCGGGGAAGAACTTCAGAGCCTCGCAGCCCATGTTCATGGCCTGCTGCATCTCGCCTGCGGAGCAGGTGCCGGGCATCATGATGCCGCCCTTGTCGATGACGTGCTTGCAGACCTCGGGGTCGAAGCCGGGAGCAACGATGAAGGAAGCACCGGCAGCCATAGCACGGTCAGCCTGCTCGCAGGTCAGAACGGTGCCGGCGCCCAGCAGCATCTCGGGCATCTCCTCGTGGATCTTGCGGATGCACTCTTCAGCACAGGCAGTGCGGAAGGTGACCTCGGCTGCGGGCAGACCGCCCTCAGCCAGAGCCTTGCACAGGGGCAGGGCCTCATCAACGCTGTTAAAAGCGATAACAGGGATAATGCCGATCTGATAGACCTTTTCTACGATGGGATTCATAACGCATTTCTCCTTTTATATTTGAACTCTCTCGGTGCGTCGGGTTTGCTCCTGTGGGCGCAATACCCCCATACGCGCTTATGATACTAGTATAAACGAACAGCCCGTCTTTGGTAATACTCAACAAGCACAATGTTTGGCATAATAGCTTGTATACATTGCACAAAAATGACGAACGACCCGAAAAATCGGGGCAAAACCCAGTGAAAATGCTGTGAAATTGCTGTAAAAACTGGCTCAGATGCCAAGGGTTTCCAGTATCTCTGCCACGCCGTCGTGGTCGCAGTCGGCCTTGCTGACAAGGCGCGCCAGCGCCTGAATTTCCGGCATTCCGTTGGCCATTACAGCGGCGACCCCTGCCTTTTGCAGCATGGCGCGGTCGTTCTCACTGTCGCCCACCGCAAGGGTACTTTCGTGCGGGACGCCCAGCCGGTCTGCCAGCGCGCGCAGCGCTTCGCCCTTGTCCACACCGGCGGCGGTCACCTCCACATTTTTCGGCGATCCCTGCACGATCTCCACGCCCGGGACGGCGTAAAAGCGGGGCAAGGCAGCCGCAGCCTGCTGCGGGTTTTCAAAAAACACGCAGAGCTTTTCAATGGCAAAGGCGTTGCGGCTCATCCACTCGGCTGCGTCCCGCAGGATGGTAAAGCGGCCATCGTTGGGCTGGCACGCTTCGGTGCCGTCCTTCTTTGCTGCCCGGGCAGCGGCCAGCGCAATGCTGCGGGCATCGGTGCAGGCGTATCCGTCCGAAAAAATGCGCAGGTCGGCGTGGAAGCTTTCGCAGACGGCAAAGGCTTCGCGGGCAGTCTCCACCGGCATCAGGCTGTGCAGCAGGCAGACCGGGGTGCTGGTGCGGTGCTCTTTCGCGTTGGAATAGCGGCTGTACACTGCGCCCACGGGGTCTGCGCCCAAGTCCCACACGGCGGCACCGTTGCAGGTGATGACGTAGCGGATGCCGGGCAGCTGCGCCACCTCCGGCGGCAGGCTGGCCAGCGGACGGCCGGTGGCGGGTACGATGTACACGCCCTTGTCCACGGCGGCCTGCAATGCGGCGCGGGTGCGGGGAGTGACGTGTCCCTCGCGGTTCAGCAGAGTGCCGTCCAGATCCAGTGCGACCAGACGGATGGCGGGAAATTGTTGTGGCATAGGGTACTCCTTTTATAATAAGATCCAGCTTATTTTTATTGTATCGCAGGGGCGGCAATTGCGCAAGTGGACGGAATGTGCTATAATAGCACGTCAATTCACATAAAAAATAGGAGAAACGACATGAAGCTTAGCCAATTGCGCAGCCGGTGCCGCCCGCACCTGTGGTACCAGCTGTACTGGGTGGTGTACCTGATCTGGTTCTTCTGGCTGGATCTCACCGTTACCGCCCCGAAATATATCATTCACAGTCCGCTGGACGATCTGATCCCCTTCAACGAGTGGTTCGTGCTCCCCTATTGCAGCTGGTTTTTGCTGCTGGCGGGGGTGACGGCGGCACTGTGGTGGTGCGATACCGCCAGCTACGATAAGCTTTGCCTGACCATGTTTTCCGGCATGACCTTCTGCCTGATCGTGTACATGATCCTGCCCAACGGGCTGGAGCTGCGCCCCGCTGTGGAGACCCTTGGCAGGGATAACCCGGCGCTGCGGATCATGCAGCTGCTGTGGAAAGCGGACGCCGCCGTGAACGTCTGTCCCTCCATCCACTGCCAGAGTTCTGCCTGCATGGCAATGGCCTTCAGCCACAGTAAGCTGGCAGAGGGCAAGCCCCTGCGCAAGGCGCTGGCATGGGTTTGGGCGGCGCTGATCTGCCTGTCCACCGTGTTCACCAAGCAGCACTCGGTCATTGACGTGGCCTGCGGCTTGGCAGTGGCTTTTGTGTGGCTGCCGGTGGCGTACCGCCGGGTGCGGGCACTTCATTGAACAAAATAGCAAAAAATTGCCCTTGATTTTCGGTTGCTCCTGCTATTGACAGTTGCCCGGCAGTTGGGTAATATGGTCATATACTAATATATCACCAACTGACCCCGAAGGGAGAACACTGCAATGGCATCTTTGAGTGCGAGGGAACAGGCGTATCAGACCATCCGAAGCCGGATCATCACCATGGAGCTGAAGCCCGGCGACCCCCTGAACGACAGGGAGCTTGCGGAGCAGATGGGCATCAGCCGCACCCCCATGCGGGAAGCGCTGATCATGCTTAACATTGCCCACATGGTGGACATCAAGCCCCAGAGCGGCACCCATGTGGCCCCTATCGACCTGAAGCGGATGGAGCTGGAGCAGTTTGCCCGTTTTACCCTTGAAAAAGAGATCCTGAACCGGGTGCGCGGCCATCTGACCGACCAGCAGGAGCAGGAGTATCGGCAGATCATTGAGAACTACCGCCTGCTGGAGGCCGACCAGACCCAGCCGAACCGGGAGACCCGCCTGCTGGAGCTGGACAACCAGTTCCACCGCAAGGCGTTTGAGATCACCGGCATGGAAGCACATTTTGACCATATGCTCGGCGAGCTGCAGCACGTGGAGCGCATCCGCAAGTTCAGCCTGCAGACCAACGAGAACAAGTCCGTCTGCGATGCGCACACCCGCATTCTGGAAATGGTGCTGCACGGCACCGCCGAAGAGCTTGGCGAAGCGCTGGAAAGCCACCTGAACCGCTATAAGCTTTCGGTGGAGCAGGCCCGCAGCGTCCACCCGGAATACTTTACCGAGGGTTGATTGAAAAGCCCCTGTCTGCAAGGCGGACAGGGGCTTTTTTCATCCGGCATCCGGCAGGCATAAAAACAGCCCCGCAGACGGGGCGCAAGGAGACCAAAGCTATGTATGATCAGGCAAACCGTGATATCCATTGCCTGCGGCTCTCGCTGACCGAGAGCTGCAACCTGCGCTGCTGCTACTGCCGCCCGCAGGAGCCTGCCGCGCTGCCGCCGCAGGAGCTTACCGATGCAGAGCTGCTGCATCTGGTGCAGCTGTTTGCCGCCTGCGGCATCGATACCCTGCGGCTGACCGGCGGCGAGCCTTTGCTGCGCGCCGGCGTACCGCAGCTGACCGCCCGGCTCAAGGCTGTGCCCGGCATCCGCAAGGTGACCCTGACCACCAACGGCACTCTGCTGTCGGCGCAGCTGCCGGCGCTGAAGGAAGCCGGGCTGGACGGCATCAATCTGAGCCTGAACAGCCTGAGCTATACACGGAACAAGCGCATCTCCCGCCTTACGCCGCCGCAGCACGCCGCCGTGAAGCAGGCTTTTGAGGATGCCATGTTCTGCGGCATCCCGCTCAAGCTCAACTATATGGCGCTGCGGGGCTATAATGAGCAGGACTACCGCTGGCTCGTCCGGCGGTATGTCCGTTTTTTCCCCGTCCGGCTGCGGTTTCTGGAGCTGATGCCCGTGGGCTGCGCCCGGGAACTGCAGGAACTGGGCATCCCCAACAGCGAGATCCTGCAGCAGCTGCGGCAGGATTATCCCCGGCTGTACAGCCTGCCCCCGGCGCAGAGCGCCGCTTTTGGGGACGGGCCGGCGGTATACTACACAAACCCCGGCTGGGCGGGCAGTGTGGGCTTTATCAGCCCGGTGCACGGCAAAGAGCCTTTCTGCACCCGCTGCAACCGGGTGCGGCTGTCGGCCTCCGGCTTCCTGCGGCCCTGTCTGGCCAGCGAGGAAGGCGTAGAGCTGGGAGAAATGCTGCGCGGCGGCGCATCGGATGTGCAGCTGCTGGAAGCCATCCGGGCGGCTGTCCGCAGCAAGCCCCTGCAGCATCCCTTCCACCCGTGGGACTGCCTTGATATCCCGGTGACCCGGGATATGTACCGCATCGGGGGATGACGGTGCTGCCGGTCAATCTGTTTTGGTAGGACGGATAGTCACTTCGCCGCAGCGCAGCGCTTCGGTGCGCCCACCCTCCCGCTGCACCACCAGCCGCCCGGTGCCGTCGATAGAAAGCGCCTGTGCGGCGTAGGTCTCGGTGCCGGTGCATACGGTCACCCAGTGGCCGGGCACAAAGCAGCGGGCGCGGTACTCGTCCAGACATTCAAAACCCGGGCACAGCGCTAACAGCTCTCGCCCGATGGCACCCGCCAGCGCCGCCCGGCTTACCGGGGCAGGGCCGCCGGGGTATAAGCTGCCTGCTTTGGCGGTCAGCTCCGGGGGAAAGTCCTCAGCCGTGGCGGTCAGGTTCAGCCCAATGCCCACCACCAGCCATTCCAGCTGGCCGCTTTCAAGGTCAGTACCGGCTTCGGTCAGGATGCCGCACACCTTTTTGCCCTTGTAATATAGGTCGTTCACCCACTTGATGGCAAGTTCCAGCCCGCACAGCGTCCGCACCGCCCGGCACACCGCCACCGCTGCGCCGATAGTGGCGGTCTGGGCGTTGGCGGCAGGCAGCGGCGGGCGCAGCACCACCGAACAGTACACCCCCTTGCCCGCTGGGCTGGCAAAGCTGCGTCCCAGCCGCCCGCGCCCGGCGGTCTGCCCGCCCGCCAGCACCAGCGTGCCGTGGGCAGCGCCTTCCAGCGCCAGCAGCTTTGCGGTGCGGTTGGTGCTTTCCAGCGTGTCGTACAGCTGCACCGGGGCGGGGTAGGGGCCGACCGCTTCGGCGCAGAAGGGGTCGCCGCCCAGCAGACGGTACCCCCGGCGGGAGGCGGCTTCCAGCGCATAGCCCTGCGCGGTAAGCGCCGCCGCCGCCTTGTGCACGGCGGCGCGGCTGACCCCCAGCTGCTGCGCCAGCTGCTGGCCGGAAATATACGCGCCCTCGGCGGCGCTGAGCGCCTGTAAAAGCGCCTGACGGGTGGTAGAAGCCATGGCGTAAATCCTCCCTGTGTGCTATACTGCTATTGTACCATATCTGTGGAAGAAGAAAAAGTTTGAAAATATTTTAGTTTTTTGCAGGAACTGCCGTCGCTCTCTCGTATTAAAGACAGAAGGGCGGCGCAGAGCACCGCATCCAGAACCGGAAAGGAGGCCGTGTAGCGCGTTGACAACACAGGAATTCAGCACGATGGTGCAGAAATATCAGGCGCTCGTGTACACGGTCTGCCACCAGCTGGTGCCGGATGTGCAGGAAGCGCAGGACCTGACGCAGGAGACTTTTCTGGCGGCGTGGCGGGCCATCGACCGCTGCCCGCCCGGCTTTGAAAAGCAGTGGCTGGCGCGCATCGCCGCCAACAAAGCCAAGGACTATCTGCGCAGCGCATGGGTGCGCAAGATGAACACCCCCGGCGACGAGGTGCTGGCGCTGGAGGGCGCGCCGCCCGGTATGCAGCCGGAACAGCAGGTGCTGGAAGTGCTGGGCGAGGAAGAGCTTACCGGGATGATCTTAAACCTGCGCGAGCCCTACTGCACGCCCTGCCGTCTGGTGCTGCTGGAACAGCACACCATGGCCGAAGCTGCAAGACTGTGCGGCCGACCGCCCAAAACGGTGGAAGCGCAGGTCTACCGCGCCAAAAAGATGCTGGCGCAGCAGATTTTGCAAAACGAGCGCATACCCTGTGAAAGGAGGAGCGTACATGGAACTGTTTGACGCAAAAGGCTGTCTGAGCGAGGAAGGCTTACAGGCACTGGTCGGCGGGCAATTGGACGAAACGCAGCGGCTGGAAGCCGCCGAGCACCTTGCCTATTGCGACCGCTGCATGGACCGCTACACCGCCCTGCTGACCGATGATGTGCTGGAGCAGCCGCCGCGCTCCGCCCGGGGCGCGGTGATGGGCACCATCTGGATACGGCTGATGCAGAACACATGGGGACGCGCCGCCGTGGCGACCGTAGCCGCCGTGCTGGCGCTGACCATGTGGCGTGCCGGTACACTGGAACAGATCCTGCACACCGGGCAGCAGCTGAACACATGGCTGCCGCAGACTACTCAGCAGACCGAACCGGAGCTGCTGGGCAAGCCGGTGAACGACAAAGCCCCGCAGCCATCCACCGCCCCGCTGGGCAAGCCCATAGAGGACAAAAAACAGCTGACTGAAAAACTATCCGACGCACTGGATGCGCTTTTGCACCACAGTGCAGACACCACTGAGAAATGAGGGAACTGATTATGAAGAAAAACGGGATCCTGACCCTGCTGTTTGCCTGCATCCCCGGTGCGGGGCAGATGTATCAGGGCTATATGAAGCGGGGGCTCTCGCTCATCACCATGTTCTGCCTATTTATTATGGCAGGCGACACCATAGGGCTGAACGCACTGGTAGTCGGCTGCATCGTTGTGTATATGTACAGCTTTTTCGATACCTTGAACCTCCGCGCGCAGCTGGCGGCGGAAAAAGCCCCGGAGGACGATTATCTGGTGCACTTTAATTGGCACGATGCCCGCATGACCCAGTTCATGGGCGAAAGCCACAAGCTGGTGGGCTGGGGGCTGATTGCACTGGGCGCCATCGTGTTCTACAACAACATCATCATGCGGGTGCTGGGCGATGTGATGTGGCGCTGGGGACAGGATAACCCGGTTTTCCGCGCCATCTACCTGATGCTGGACGCCCTGCCGCAGATCGTGGTCTGCGTGGCGCTGATCGTGTGCGGTATGTGGCTGGTGCGCGGCCCGAAAAACAAAAAGGGCAAGCAGCCCGCCGAGGAGGAACCCGAGGACTTCCACGCCTACACGGCTGCGCCGCAGGCAGAGGATGCAGAGGATGCAGAGGATGCAGAGGACACCGCAGACACGGACACCCATTTTGCTATGCCGGAGCTTTCGGCACTGCTGGGCGAGCCGGTGACCGGCGCAGAACAGAACGAAACCCCTGCGGAGGATGACGATGACCGAGCAGAATAAGACCCCTTTGACGGCACAGCCGGGCAGTGTGCCCCCGCCGGAGCAGAAACCCGCAGAAAAGCCCCTGCGCCGGGTGGGCAGCCTGACCTTGGGCGCGTGTCTCATTGCGGCGGGCGTGTTCTTTCTGCTGTATTTCTTTGTGCCGGGCTTTGATGTGCAGCTGACCCTGAAAATTGCCCCGGCGGTGGCGCTGGTGCTGCTGGGGTGCGAGGTGCTCTTCTTTGCCGCCCGCCCCGGCCGCTGGAAGTACGATTTTGTGTCCGTGCTGGTCTGTCTGGTGCTGATGGCGGGCTGCTTCTGCATGGCGATGCTGCCCCTGCTGTGGGACGAAGTGAGCGGCGAAAATCAGCAGACCATGAACCGCCTGAGCACACAGGCCATTGATGAACTGTACTCCGCCTGCAAGCAGGACGCGCAGGACATCGCCATCCAGAACATCAGCGGCTGGCTGTACCTGAGCGGCCCGCAGGTCGAGACTTTGCAGCAGGCCGCCGCCCTGCCCGCCGGGGATACCTGCCTGACCCTGACCGTGGAGCTGTTTGGCCCTTACGACAGCGCCGCCGCCTTTGCCCGGGACTGCTACACCCTGACCGCACTGGCAAAGCAGTGCACCGTGCCGCCGGAAAAGCTGCACTTTGCATGGGATGCCCGCAGCCCGGCAGAAAGCAGCCTGAACACCGGCAGTCTGCTGTATACCGAGGACTATTCGCTGGACCTGAGCGGCGCTGTGCAGCTGGACTGGACAGTGCAGCAGATGGAGCAGCAGACCGAGATCGAGTATCTGCTGGACGCAGAAAATATCCCCGATGGGGAAGAATGAAAAATACCGCCGCACAGCTGTGCGGCGGTATTTTTGCGGTGCGGCTGAAAGGATAAACAAAAAACACCCCGAAGTCCTGAGACTTCGAGGTGTTTGCCTTTGGAGCTGCTATCCAGATTCGAACTGGAGACCTCATCCTTACCAAGGATGCGCTCTACCAACTGAGCTATAGCAGCAAATGGCGACCCGGATCGGGCTCGAACCGACGACCCCCAGCGTGACAGGCTGGTGCTCTAACCAACTGAGCTACCGGGCCATGATCGCTCAAGTTCGTGCGGCGTCTTACCGCGGGAACGTGCTCTATTATATCGAAAAGTCGGCCTGTTGTCAAGCACAAATTTGCAGAAAATGCAATTTTTTGCAGAAGGGGGTAAAGACCCCTTCCGTCTGCTCCCTTTGGTCGCAGCCACCTTCCCCAAGGGGACGGCTTTTGGCGGTGGCGGTAAAGTTTCCGGGCGCGCCAAAGGCCCCATCTTAGAGGGGGCTGTCGAGCGCAGCGAGACTGGGGGAGTTTTACTAAAAACAAAACGCACAAGTTCCGAAGAACCTGTGCGTCATGGCAGGGGTAGTAAGTTTCGAACTCACGGCACGCGGTTTTGGAGACCGCTGCTCTACCAGCTGAGCTATACCCCTATATGCATTCGCTGAATGCTTGATTATTATAGCCGATGCAAAGGGGAATGTCAAGCCTTATTTTTACTTATTTCTCATTTTTTGTGCCGCCGCAGCTGCAGCAGCTCTCCTGCGCGGCGGAATCCGGTGCGGGCAGCTGGCTTGCCAGCTGTTCCAGTGTGACGCTGTCGATATACTGGTTGATCACCTCGTCCAGCCCCGCCCAGAACGGCAGTGTGAAGCACTGCTCGGACATGGGACACTCGTTGGTCACGCTGCCAAGGCACGGAATGGGCGCTACGCTGCCCTCGATGGCGCGCAGGATCTCGCCGGCGGTGTAGTCGGCAGGGTCTTTTGTCAGGCGGTAGCCGCCCTGACTGCCCCGCTCGCTCTTGACCAGCCCCACCCGCGCCAGCGGGGTGACGATCTGCTCCAGATATTTCAGGCTCAGGTTCTGCCGCTCGCTGATCTCCTTCAGGCTGACGGTGGTGCCCGGCGCATAGCGCGCCAGCTCCGCCATCAGGCGCAGGGCGTAGCGGCTCTTGGTGGAAAATTTCATGGTCGTCCTCTCCTTGCTGTATTTCATAGTATAGCACGTTACTCGGATTTTGCAAAGGAGAAACCTCTTGTGCAAACAAAAAAGGTCTGTTATCATAGGATGGAACAGAACCTATCTTTGAGGAGTGAGAGTATGACAGAGAAGATCACCGCCGCAGACGCCATCCGTCTGCTGGATTCCGGCAAGGCCGTAGCTGTGGATGTGCGCGAGCCGGACGAATACGCCGTGGGGCACATCCCCGGGGCAAAGCTGCTGCCGCTGGGACAGGTCACCGACCGCGCCGCCGAGGTGCTGCCGGACAAAAACGCCCTGTGGCTGGTGTACTGCCGCACCGGACGCCGCAGCGCCGATGCCGTGCAGAAGCTGGAAGCCCTTGGCTACACCGACCTGCGGGACCTCGGCGGCATTTTAAGCTGGCCCTACGAGATCGAGGGCGATTTTGAGGGGCATTTTTAAGGAAAACCATTGAAATGCCCTCCGCTTACGCTCTGGGCATAAATAGCGGAAAATTTATTTTTATTTCGCGTTTGTCGCGGCCTGCGGGCCGCTCCAAACGCATTTTCACAAAAGGGGCTTAGAAAACCGGCGCCCTCCACTCGTGAAAAAGAGCATCTGAAAAGCCCGCAGGCTTTTCAGATGCTCAAATAAAAAATCCAATTCCGCTAAAAATATCCAGAGCGCAGCGGAGGATATTCCAAATCGTCCCGCCAAAAAGCCGCTTATTATAATAAGAAGCGCAAAACTACAACAGAAAGGAAACCATGCCATGTCGTTCCATGCAAAAGAGTTCGCGGGCAGCCACTGCGGCTGCCGTTACCAGCAGGATTACCGCCCTACTTTAGGTCGGGACGGCAAAAAGGAATCCGGCACGCTGGAGGTCATCAAGTTCTACTATGATGGCGCTATCCGCTTTGAGCAGCACTGCTACGGCGAAGCCGCCACCTTTGTGTTCGGCGTGTGGGCGTCCGGCATGGACGAGGACGGTACCCTGCACTGGGTGCTGCCGGACCGCCGCAAGAGCTATTACGACGAGAGCTATCTGCCCAAAAAGCTGGACCGGGTGGATGAAGCCGGCAATCTGTACTTTGACGGTGGGGTGTTCCCGTGGAAGCTGGCAGACGACTTTGCCGAGGATAAGCGCTGGGGCTACCCCAAGTGGAAGGTGGCGCTGGGCAAGCTGACCGGAAAAGGCAAATAATGGTTCTTTCCGGCTTTGCGGGCGCAAAAAATTGCTTTTGAACCGGGAATTCCAGTATTCCTATTGACATACTAGGGAATGATATGGTATAACTTATCCGTTGAAAGGATTCCGCGTGTGCGTGCGGGGGTGCCGCCCTGTGGCACACGCATTCAATGAGAAAGGGTCATTCTTATGGAAAACACAGAAAAAGTGGTTTATGTAGATAATGCTGCCACCACAGCCTGTGCACCGGAGGTGCTGGAGGTAATGGTGCAGGCGCTCAGCGGTGCCTGCGGCAACCCCAGCAGCCATTACAGTGTGGGCTACGAGGCCAAGGAATTCGTGGACACCGGCCGTGCGCAGGTGGCAAAGGCCATCAATGCAAGTCCGGCTGAGCTCTTCTTTACCAGCTGTGGCTCCGAGGCCGACAACTGGGCCGTAAAGGGCACCGCCTTTACCAAGGCACGCCAGAACAAAAAACACCTCATCACCAGCGCTTTCGAGCACCACGCCATCATGCACAGCATGGCTGCACTGGAGCGCATGGGCTTTGAGGTGACCTATATCCGCCCCACCTCCGAGGGCTACATCCGCCCCGAGGACGTGGAAGCCGCCATCCGTCCCGACACCGCACTGGTCAGCATCATGATGGCCAACAACGAGATCGGCACCATCCAGCCCATCAAGGAGATCGCCGAGATCGCCCACAAGCATGGCGTGTGGATGCACACCGATGCCGTGCAGGCTGTGGGTGCCATCCCTGTGGACGTGAAGGAGCTGGGCGTGGATATGCTGTCCATGAGCGCCCACAAGTTCAACGGCCCCAAGGGCATGGGTGCACTGTACTGCCGCAAGGGCGTATGGCCCCAGAACCTGATCGACGGTGGCAGTCAGGAAGCCCGCCACCGTGCAGGCACCGAGAACGTGGCCGGTATCGCCGGTATGGGCAAGGCACTGGAAATGGCCACCACGCATCTGGAAGAGCGCATGGCCCACGAGAGCGAGCTGCGCGATTACGTCATCGACCGCATCCTCAAGAACATCCCGGAAGCCCGCCTGAACGGCGGCCGCAGCCCCCGTCTGCCCAACAATGTGAACATCAGCTTCCCGGGTCTGGAGGGCGAGACCATTCTGCTGGATCTGGATATGCACGGCATCTGCGCCTCTACCGGCTCTGCCTGCAACTCCGACAGCCTGGACCCCAGCCATGTGCTGCTGAGCATCGGCCTGCCGGAGGAGATCGGCCACGGTTCCATGCGGTTCACCTTTGGCCCGCAGAATACCATGGAGGAAGCAAAATATCTGTGTGACGTGCTGGAGGAGGTCATCCCCCGCCGCCGCGCTATGAGTTGTATGTGGCTGCAGGGTCAGAACAAGGCCCGCCAGTTCAGCCTGAAGGGAGAGCAGTAATTATGGCAAGTATGTATAGTGCCAAGGTCATGGAGCATTTCGCAAATCCGCACAACGTAGGTGAGCTGCCCGACGCAAACGGCGTGGGTGAAGTGGGCAACCCCAAGTGCGGCGACATCATGCGGATGTACCTGAAGATCGAGAATAATGTGATCGTGGACGTCAAGTTCCTCACCTTTGGCTGCGGCGCAGCCATTGCCACCAGCAGCATGGCCACCGACCTGATCAAGGGCAAGACCGTGGACGAGGCGCTGAAGCTGACCAACAAGGCCGTTGTGGAGGCTCTGGAAGGTCTGCCTCCGGTCAAGGTGCACTGCTCTGTTCTGGCGGAGCAGGCTGTCAAGGCTGCTCTGTCCGACTACTACCGCCGTCAGGGCATCGATCCGGAACCCATCGTGGGCAAGCTGGAAGAGGATTGTGAGCACTGCGAGAGCTGCGGCCACTGATCCTGACAATATCATAAGCAGCAAAAAGAGGACACCGCTTCGTGCGGCGTCCTCTTTTTTGTTACAGCGCGCTTGCGGCGCCGGGGTTTACAGCTTGCTCAGCTGGGGACCCTGTGCGGTGTCCTTGACAGCCCAGCCCAGCTCGGTCAGCTGTGCGCGGATGGCGTCTGCAGTGGCCCAGTCCTTGGCCTTCTTGGCGGCAGCGCGCTTTTCCACCAGTTCGGTCACCTCGGCGGGCACCTCGTCCTTCTTGCGGTTGTACAGCAGACCCAGCACACCGGTGATCTCGTCAAAGGCGGCGGCAGCGGTCTCCAGTGCAGCCTTGCTGGAAGCGGCGGATAGGGTGTTGATCTCCTTGACCAGATCGAACACGGAAGCCAGCGCATCCGGGGTGTTCAGGTCGTCGTCCATGGCGGTGCAGAACTTGGTGCGTGCCTCGGCGGCCTTTTCCTTCAAAGTCTCGTCGGTGCCGAAGTCGGTCTTGCTCAGGGCAAAGTCCAGATTCTCGCGGCAGGTGTACAGGCGCTCCAGACTGTTCTTGCAGCTTTCGATGAGGTCCACGGTGTAGTTCAGGGGCATCCGGTAGCCGGCGGTCAGCATGAAATAGCGGATGGGCTCGTAGCCGTAGAGGTTTGCCACATCCCGCACGGTAAAGAAGTTGTGCAGGCTCTTGGACATTTTCTGGTTGTCCACGTTGATGAAACCGTTGTGCATCCAGTAGCGGGCAAACTCGCAGCCGTTGGCGCACTCGCTCTGGGCGATCTCGTTTTCGTGGTGGGGGAAGATCAGATCCTGACCGCCGCAATGCAGGTCGATGGTCTTGCCCAGATGGGTGCGGCTCATGGCGCTGCACTCGATGTGCCAGCCCGGGCGGCCCATGCCGTAGGGGCTTTCCCATGCGGGCTCACCGGGCTTTGCGGCCTTCCAGACGGCAAAGTCGGCGGGATCTTCCTTCAAATCGTCCTCCATGCGGCTGCGCAGCTCGCGGTTGCCGCTTTCCAGATCGTCCAGATTCAGGTGGCTCAGCTTGCCGTAGCCGGGGTCGCTCTTCACCCGGAAGTACACATCGCCGTTCTTGGCAACGTAGGCGTGGCCGGAGTCGATCAGATCCTTGACGATATCCAGGATCTGGGGGATATGCTCGGTGGCGCGGGGCTGTACGGTGGGCTTTTCGCAGTTCAGACCGGCGGCATCCTTCAGGTACTCGGCTTCAAAGCGCTGTGCCACCTCCTTCATGGAGGTGCCCTCTTCCTGTCCCTTCTTGATGAGCTTATCATCGATATCGGTGATGTTGGAAACGTAGATCACCTTGTTGCCCCGGTATTCCAGATAGCGGCGCAGGGTGTCGAACACGATCAGCGGGCGTGCGTTGCCGATGTGGATATAGTTGTACACGGTGGGGCCGCAGACGTAGATGCGGTACTCGCCGGGCACCTGCGGCACAAATTCTTCCTTCTGTCGGGTCAAGGTGTTGAAGATCTGCATGGTCAATTCTCCTTTTTGTTCCAAACAGAAGCCGCAAAACAAAACGCCCCCGGAGCAGTGCACGCAGCACAGCTCCGAAGGCGGTTTTAAAATCAAAATCGCGGTTCCACTTCTGTTTGTCGCTCAAAACCGGTAACGGCGGCGCACCGCACGGCGATACTTCCCCGCAGGGGTTCCCGCCGCGTGCTGTCCGGGCGCACTTTGCGCGGCGGTCTGCAAACAGGCTTCCAGCCAGCGGCCTGTTCTCTCTGCGCAGACGGTGTGCGGCGCTACTCTGCCCGGATAAACGCATTTATCCTTTTACCCCTTTATTATAGCGGTGCGGTGCAGGGAAGTCAAGGAGGAACGAAGAACCGGGAGGGGCTGTAAAGGCAAACGGCATCGCAAGATTTTTCCGCAGCGCCGCGCTTCCGAAGGAAGCGGCGCTGCAAATGTCGCTTGCCGCTGCGACCCTTCCCGTGAAAATGGACTCCCGGAGCGTCCGCAGACGCTCCGGGAGTCCGAAATCATAGATATTTTTTCCGCTGAACTTGCGCAGAGCGAAGCGGAGCGCAATCAAAACGGTGGCGCTTTACCCGGGATACCGGCTCACTTCCAGCAGTTCTTCTGCCCGCTTTACCTGCTCTGCGGTGGGCGGCACAGCGTCCGGCAGGGGATAGGGGATGCCCAGCTTCTGCCACTTGAACAGCCCCAAGGTGTGGTAGGGCAGCACCTCCACCCGCTGTACCGTTTTCAGGCTGCGGATGAAGTCTGCCGTTTTGCGCAGCCCTTCCTCATCGTCGGTCAGCCCGGGCACAAGGACGTGCCGCACCCACAGCGGGATGCCGAGGTCGGAGATGCGGCGCGCCATGGCAAGAATGTTGGTGTTGTCTTTGCCGGTGAGCTGCCGGTGGCGCTCCGGGTCGATCTCCTTGAGGTCTAAGATCACCAGACTGGTGTTAGCCATCAGACGGTCAAATGCGGCAAGATACGCCGGGTCGTCCGGACGGAAAGGCTGCCCGGCGGTGTCCAGCGCCGTGTGCACGCCCTTGGCGTGCGCCAGCGTGAAGAACGCGGTCAGGAAGTCCATCTGCCGCAGCGGCTCGCCGCCGCTGACCGTGATGCCGCCCTTTTTGCCCCAGTAGTTGCGGTAGCGGTATACCCGCTGGAACAGCGCTTCTGCCGTCCACGCTTCGCCGCCCTCTGCCCATGTTTCGGGGTTGTGGCAGTACTTGCACCGCAGGGCACACCCCTGCAAAAACACCACAAAGCGCACGCCGGGGCCGTCCACCGAGCCGAAGGATTCCAGCGAGTGGACGTACCCAAGGGTCTTACAGGACGCCATGGCAGGTACGGGCCAGCACGTCCAGCTGCTGCTCGCGGGTCAGGTCGATGAACTTGACGGCGTAGCCGGAAACGCGGATGGTGAAGTTGGCGTATTCTTCCTTTTCAGGGTGCTCCATGGCATCCAGCAGCTTCTCCTTGCCAAAGACGTTCACGTTCAGGTGGTGTGCGCCCTGATCAAAGTAGCCGTCCAGTACCTGCACCAGATTCTCCACGCGCTCGCCCTCGCTGTGACCCAGCGCTTCAGGGTTGATGGTCTGGGTGTTGGAGATGCCGTCCAGTGCCCAGTGGTAGGGCAGCTTTGCCACCGAGTTCAGCGATGCCAGCAGGCCGTTCTGCTCTGCGCCGTAGCTGGGGGTAGCGCCGGGGGCAAACGGGGTAAAGGCGGCGCGGCCGTCCGGCAGAGCGCCGGTGTACTTGCCGTACACCACGTTGGAGGTGATGGTCAGGATGGAGGTGGTAGCCTCGGAGTTGCGGTAGGTGTGGCGCTTCTTGATCATCTCAAGGAAGGTCTTGAGCAGCCACACGCCGATCTCGTCGGCACGGTCGTCATCGTTGCCGTACTTGGGGAAGTCGCCCTCGGTCTCAAAGCCGGTGGCAAGGCCGTTTTCATCGCGCACCACCTTCACCTTGGCGTACTTGATGGCGCTCAGGGAGTCGATGACGTGGGAGAAGCCTGCAATGCCGGTGGCAAAGGTGCGGCGCACATCGGTGTCGATGAGTGCCATCTCGGCTTCCTCATAGTAATACTTGTCGTGCATATACTGGATGAGGTTCAGCACGTTGACGTACAGCCCTGCCAGCCAGTCCAACATCTGCACATACTTGGGCAGCACCTCGTCATAGGTCAGGTACTCGCTGGTGATGGGGGCGTAGTTGGGGCCGCACTGCTCGTGGCTCTTCTCGTCCACACCGCCGTTGATGGCGTACAGCAGGCACTTGGCAAGGTTAGCGCGTGCGCCGAAGAACTGCATCTCCTTGCCGGTCTGGGTGGCAGACACGCAGCAGCAGATGGAGTAATCATCGCCCCAGACGGGCTTCATCACGTCATCGTTCTCGTACTGGACGCTGCTGGTGTTGACGGACACCTTGGCGGCGTACTTCTTAAAGGCCTCCGGCAGGGCAGAGGAGTACAGCACGGTCAGGTTGGGCTCCGGTGCGGGGCCCATGTTCTCCAGCGTGTGCAGGAAGCGGTAGCAGTTCTTGGTGACCATGCTGCGGCCGTCCATGCCGATGCCGCCCACTTCCAGCGTCGCCCACACGGGGTCGCCGGAGAACAGCTGGTTGTAGCTGGGGATGCGGGCGAACTTGACCATGCGGAACTTCATGACCATGTGGTCGATGAGCTCCTGTGCCTGACTTTCGGTCAGAATGCCCTTGTCCAGATCGCGCTGGATATAAATATCAAGGAAGGTGGAGATGCGGCCCACGCTCATGGCAGCGCCGTTCTGGGTCTTGATGGCGGCCAGATAGCCGAAGTACAGCCACTGGCAGGCTTCCTTGGCGTCCTTGGCGGGCTGGGAGATGTCGTAGCCGTAGGCTTCGGCCATCTTCTTCATGCCCTTCAGGGCGCTGATCTGGCGGGCGATCTCCTCGCGAAGACGGATGACGTCATCGGTCATGGTGCCGTCGCCGCAGTTGGCAAGATCCTCCTGCTTGAACTGGATCAGGGCGTCGATGCCGTACAGGGCAACGCGGCGGTAGTCGCCCACGATGCGGCCGCGGCCATAGGTGTCCGGCAGACCGGTGATGATGTGGGTGTGGCGTGCCTTCTTCATCTCCGGGGTGTAGGCATCGAACACGGCCTGATTGTGGGTGCGGGTGTAGTCAGTAAAGATCTTGTGCAGCTCGGCAGAGGGCTGGTAGCCGTAGGTGGTGCAGGCCTGCTCTGCCATCTTGATGCCGCCGTAGGGCATAAAGGCGCGCTTGAGGGGCTTGTCGGTCTGTAAGCCAACGATCTGCTCCAGATCCTTCAGGTTTTCGTCAATATAGCCGGGGCCGTAGGAGGTCAGGCTGCTGACCACCTCGGTCTCCATATCCAGCACGCCGCCCTTGGCGCGCTCGGCCTTCTGCAGCTGCTGCAAAGCACCCCAAAGCTTATCGGTAGCCTCGGTGGGGCCTGCCAGAAAGCTTTCGTCGCCGTTATAGGGGGTGTAGTTTTTCTGGATGAAGTCACGCACATTGACCTCTTCCTTCCAGATGCGGCCTTCAAAGCCTTCCCACTGTTCAAACTGGATCATTGGAACCTCCTTGCTCCATTACGCAGTTAGCGTTTTCTAACTAATGAGCCTTTGAAAAACCGCTCTGTCTGGGCGGTTTTCTGGGGGCGAAACGGTCTTGCGCTGCCGGCTGCGGCAGCCCTTACTACAAGGTGTAGACAAAAATAAAAACCTGCCCACAAAATCTTGCGTTACTATAATAGCAAGAACCACTTTAAAAAGCAATAGAAAACAAGTGGGTTTTCTTCCAGCGGAAAGGCTATTCTTTGGGCAGAATGTAGAAAAACCGCCGAAACCCCGGCGGCGCGGCAACTTTGCGAAAAAATTTGCAAATTAAGGGTTGACAAGACTAACCGTCTGTGGTATCCTGTTCTCGCAGCGGTGGTTAGCTAATTCTAACCACGTTGCACCAGAAAAAAAGGAGCGTCTGCAAGCGCTCCGCTCCATTCCTCCATTCCTTTCTCTTTTCTACGGGAAGCGGCAGCACGGTTTGCTCTGCAGCTTCCGGCGCGGCACCGGCTGTGTTTGGTACCACAGCCGACGCAAAGAAAACAAAAACGGGACACTCAGCTTGACCACCTGAGTGCCCCGATTTTTGTTTTGCGAGGAAACTCCCTCTGTGCGCTAGGCCTTGAGGGACGATTTGAAATGGCCGCCGCGTGCGCTTTGGCCATAGATTAAGGAATTTCATTTTAAATTTTGGATTCAGAAACGCCTGCGGGCGTTTCTGAATCCAGCTTTCACAGAGAGGGATGCGAGGTAAACGACAAATATGCCATCTGCCTTTACGACCCCACCCGTGAAAATGCGTTTGGAGCGGCCCGCAGGCCGCTCCAAACGCGAAATTAAAATAATTTTTCCGCTGAATATGCCCAGAGCGCAACGACGACCGCCGCCAGCGGCGGAAACAGGGAGGAGTTGTTGGGGCAGCGGCCAGCAAGACGCGAGTGCCGCCCAAGGCACGATGCGGATGCTGGGTGCCGCAACCCGATAAGCGGAGGGCATTCAAAATCATTTTTTACTGCCCCATCCCCGCCAGCTGTTCATACAGCTGCGCTGCGCCGCCGCCGGGGTATTTTACGCTGACATAGGCGCTGTTCAGGATGCACACGCCGTCGGAGTACACCGTCAGCAGAAACTTCTGGTTTTCGGCATCATCATAAAAGCTGACGGTGACCGACTGCACCGGGAAGGTATCGTGGGTGTAGGCAGAATAGTTCTGGTTCAGCTTTTTGCAGCAGGAGACGGTGGAAAGCAATTCTGCCGTTTGTTGGAACTCTTCGCTGTCCATGGAGAGGAGGTGATAGTCCATGTCGTTTGTGCTGCCAAAATGCGCCACTTCCTCGGTGCGGAGCGTGCCCTGCGAGCTGGCGCGTACCAGTGCTTTCAGGTCGATGGGATGGTATAGCACCGCAAAAGCTGCCAGTGCAAACAGGATAAAAAATAAAGCGGTGCGGGGAATGTGGAAGCTTTTCATCTGCTCACCCCTCCTTTGGCGGCTCCATTTGCGCCAGATGCCGCTGAGCGATGAAAAAGCCCACGGCGCTGGCGGCAAATACCACATAATAGCTGGCGATGCGGTAGAGCATCAGCGCGCTCATCACCTCGCCCTGCTCCAGAAAGCTGCCGAACACCAGCAGAAAGGCGGTCTCGATCGAGCCCATCCCGGCTACGTTGGGCAGAGCGTTGGAAACGAAGAGCATCAGGCTGGTGAGCAGCTGCACCTGCCAGAAGCCCAGCGGGGAAAGCCCCATGAACCGGATGCACAGGTAGGGCAGGCAGAACAGCCCGAACAGCTTGAGCGCCTGCAGGGAAAAAATTTTCAGGCAGCGGGGCTTATCTGCCAGCAGTCGGCGGCTCTCGGTGCTTAGCACCTCCAGCTGTTCCAGCCAGTCGGCGCGGCGCTGCTGCCACTTTTCGGTCTTGGGCAGAAAGCCCAGCAGCCAGCGGGCGAGGTTCTGCACCAGCGGCGAGACGCACAGCAGCACCAGCGCTACGATAATTACCGCTACCACAGCGTATGCCATGGGCAGGTAGCGCATGACACCGGTGGTGTTGGCTGCAAGCCAGCGGCGCTGCAACAGCAGCATCACGGTGGCATACAGGAGCACCGTGCTTTTGTGGAAAACGTATTCCAACGTCATCAGGCCTGCACCGGGGCCCAGCGGCAGTCCGGCTCTGTGCAGGTAGTACAGCTGCACCGGCACCGCACCGGCACCCAGCGTGACCACGTTGCCAAAGGTGCCGCACCAGCCTACATCCAGCCCCTGCCGCAGGGTGAACTGCGGCAGACGGCTGCGCACGATGACCCACGCCACGCACCCTTCCAGCAGGGGGTAGCTGATGCCGACCGCCAGCACCGCCAGCACCTGCCACACCGACAGCTGTGCCAGCGCCGCAGTGATCTCGGCCCAGTGATCCTTAAAAGTGAACACGATGATGCAGGTAAGTGCCAGCAGCACCAGCAGAGAGATCACGGTCTTTTTGCGGGAGGGCTGCTGCGCGGCGGCTTGGCTCATGGAAACAAAACTCCTTTCATAACTGGAAATTCTGGAACCAGTATAGCACATCTCCCGCCGCCCTTTGTGAACGGAAGCGGAACTTTGTTGGGCAATTTGGGGGATTTGATAAAAAGGAAAGACCCGGCTGCGGCATGAAAAAAGGATCGCTGTACCCATAAGGTGCAGCGATCCTTTTTGTTTTTTTATGTACTTCTCAGTCCAGATCGGCGGCTTCCAGCACGGTGACACCTTCGTTTTCAAAGGTCTTGCGGAGAATATCGGCCAGACCCGGGTGGGGTGCCTTGTTGTGGATGCACAGGATGATCTTTCCGTTCAGGCTGGCGGCTTCCACGCCCACGGATGCGCCATCCGGCGGCACCCAGACACCAAAATCCGTGGTGTACTGTGCCAGCTCCGGGGTGGCGGGCATCAGCGGATTGCCCAGATAGCTGAGCCAGAAATCCGAAATAGTGCCACCAATGTACTCGCCCATCTGGAATACCCGCTGCTTGATGCGCAGGGGGGCTTTTTGCTGATTCACCTTGTACACCCAGCCCATCTGCTCGGTCATGCGGCGGCGCTTGGATTGCGGCTGCAAGTCCCGCTTGATGTCTGCATCTACGTCAGATATAAAATCCGCAAGGCGGGTCTGAGCTTGCAGCTGCACCGTATGCTCAAAGCTGCATACGCAGTTGTACAGCGCATTCGGCACACCAGCCACATCGCGGGTATCGGAGGAGTAGGAATACTGGATCTTCTCCTTGCCCAGATACTCCCGCATGGCCATGCACAGCAGACCCATCAGGGCGCTTACCGGCTTTGCGTTGTTTGCCAGTGCTTTTTCCACAAGGCTCTGCTTGCTCAGGCACACCCGGGTGCGGCGCAGCGTACCCTCGTAGGTCTGCACCACGTCCCGCTGGATGGCGTCGCTCCCGCCCTCCACGGGCGGGTGCTCTGCCAGCATGGCATCCATATCATAGGGCGGGTCGCACACGATCTGCTGCACCGCAAAGGCAGTGCCGTAACGCAGGTTGCAGTACTGCTCCAGAATGCTGGTGAACAGGGGCGATACCCCGTGGCCGTCCAGTAGGAAGTGATGCCAGTCAAAGTAGATGGTATCCCCTTCGCAGCTGACGCAGAACAGGTAGCCGTTCGTCTGTTCCGGGATATTGCGCATGGTGCTGCCGTGGTACACAAGGCAGGGCTCAGTGTTGGGCTCCAGCCACATCTCCCGCTTTTCCTGCACCAGACGCTGGGTATAATAAGGCGCACTTGCCAAGGCCGTTGTCAGTGCCCGCTGCAAAAGGGTGAGATCCACCGCATCCCGCAGCGAGAACTGGTACCGGCACTGGACTTTTTCCCGACGGAAAAAATACATAACACCCTGAAAGTTATATTCCGTCGAGCGCTGTTGTGTTTCCATTGGTTTTACCCCACGTTTGCTGCCAGATAATCCACCAGATCACCCATGGTGACAAAGTTGCGCAGCTCCTTTTCCGGGATGCGCAGACCAAAGGTCTCCTCAAGATCTGCCACAATGGTCAGGATCTCCATAGAGGACAGATCCAGATCGTCCATCAGGACGCTGCTTTCGGTCACATCCTCCGGTGATACCTCTGCGACATCCTCCAGAATAGCCGTGATCTGAGAAATGATTTCTGCACGTTCCATCGTATTATGCTTCCTTTCTGTTGCGTTTTACTTGCGTACCAGCTTGCCCGTAGCGTTGCGGGGCAGCGGCGTTTCGCTGAACTCCACCACGCCGATGCGCTTGTACAGGGGGACAGTACGGTTCATCTGGGTAACAAAGTCCCGCACGGTCTGCTGGTGCTCCTTTTCACAGTATACCACAACACCTATCTTTTTGCCCAGTTCTTTTACGATACATTCCTGTACGACGGGACATTTTTCTACCATGCCCTCCAGCTCCTCGGGGCTGATGTTCTCGCCGCTGTCCAGAATGATCAGGTTCTTCTTGCGGCCGATGATGTAGTAGTAGCCGTCCTCGTCCACCCGGGCAAGGTCGCCGGTATGCACCCAGCCGTCCTTGTCGATGACCTCTGCGGTGCCCTCCGGGTCCTTATAGTAGCCCATCATCACGCAGTCGCCGCGCATACACAGCTCTCCGTCCGGCTCGATCTTGTAGTCCATGTACTCGCTGCCCTGACCCACGGCGCCAATGTGCTTTTCGTCCTGTGCAAAGTTGATGATGCCGGCGGCGCAGGTCTCGGTAGCACCGTAGCACTGGATGACGAACATCCCGTTGTGCACCATATCCAGCAGCACCTGCGGGTCAAACATGGCAGAGGAGCCGATGGGCACCCACAGATCGCCCAGACGGTCACGGTGTCCGCGCATCACATCCTTGTGCAGGGAGTTCATGATCATCGGCACCACAGACATGATCTGGCTGGGCATCTTCTGGATATCGCGGTAGAAGTCGCGGATATCGCTGCCCAGATTCAGCGGCCAGCCCATGACAGTGGTGGAGAACAGGTCGATGAAAGCACCCAGATGGAACATGGGCAGCACCATGTAGTGGCCGGGCAGGGGCTTTGTCAGATCGATCTTGTCTGCCAGCTGTGCGGAGATGGCCCACAGCACCTGACCTGCGCTGAACAGGTTGCGCTCGCTCATCATAACGCCCTTGCTCAGGCCGGTGGTGCCGGAGGTGAACATCAGCACCATCAGGTCGTCGTGACCGATGGGGTGCAGCTCCGCCGCCGGCTCATAGCGGCGGAACTCGTCCATGGGATGCAGCAGACTGCCGTAGGCGGCCTCCAGCTGCTCCTTGCTGCCGTAGTCCTCGCCGTCGGTCAGGATGACGGCGGGCTCCACCAGCTCCAGCTCGTGGGACATCTCCGCCCAGCTTTTGCGCTGGTTCATCGGCACCAGCACGCAGCCTGCCATGATCGCGCCGAAGGTGTTTACCACATACTCGTAGCTGTTCTTGCTCAGCAGGCAGACCTTTTTGCCCTTCGCGTCCGGGATGGTGCTCTGCAGATAGGTGACCGTCCGGCGGACATCCTGTGCCAGCTCCTTAAAAAGGACGGTGGTCACCATGTCGGTCTCCTCGGTGTAGTAACGGAAGGCCACGCGCTCGGGAAATTCCTTTTCCATGCCCTGCGTAATGGCATCGTACATCGTGCTCACGAATTTTTCCATTGTAAATTCCATCCTGTTTTGTTCTGTTTGCTTTATACTCAGCGTATCAGCTTGCCCGTAGCATTGCGGGGCAGCGGCTCTGCACTGAACTCCACCACACCGATGCGCTTATACAGCGGCAGGGTACGGTTCATCTCGGTAATATGATCCTGCACAGTCTGCTGCTTGTCCTGCGGGCAGTACACCACAGCGCCGATCTTTTTGCCCATTTCCTTCACGATGCATTCCTGCACGGCGGGGCATTTTTCCACAAGATCCTCCAGCTCCTCAGGGCTGATGTTCTCGCCGCTGTCCAGAATGATCAGGTTCTTCTTGCGGCCAGTCAGGTACATATAGCTGTCCTCTTCCAGCCGGGCGATGTCGCCGGTGTGGAACCAGCCGTCCTTGTCGATGACCTCAGCCGTGGCCTCGGGGTCCTTATAGTAGCCCAGCATGATGGGGGTGCCGCGTATGCACAGCTCGCCATCGTCCAGCTTATACTCGCAGCTGTTGTCCACATGGCCCACGCTGGTCAGGTGCTTTTCCTCCTGGGAGGAGTTCCAGGCACCATCGCCGCAGGTCTCGGTCAGGCCGTACATCTGGGCAATAAAGAAGCCCTTGTCCATCAGGTCCTTGAGCATCTTGGGGTCGAACATGGCTGCGCCGCAGGTCAGGACGCACAGGCCATTCAGGCGGTCGCGGCGGCCCTTCATCACATCCTTATACAGGCTCTTCAGCAGCACCGGCACCACAGCCATCACCTCGCTGTGCATCGCGCCGATATCGCGGTAGAAATACTTGAGGTCGTTGCACAGGTTGATGCAGTGGCCGGTAATGCTCCAGGATACCAGGCTGGTCATGGCCGAGATGTGGAACATGGGCAGCGCGGACAGCGAGCAGAACTTATCGGTGTCCCAGCCGGTCGCCTTGCGCACATCATCAAACGGATCCAGGAAGGCGGGCATGGCCGCAAACAGGTTCTTCTGGCTCAGCATAACGCCCTTGCTGCGGCCGGTGGTGCCGGAGGTAAACATGATAAAGGCCATCGCGGCAAGATCTTCCACTTCCTTTACATCCTGTGCGGGGGCAAAGGCGGTAAAGGCATCCATCGGCTCCAGCTTTGCACTGTAGGCATCCGCCAGGGCAGGCTCCCACTGCAGATACTCACCGTCCTGCAGCACACAGACCGGCTCCACCAGATCCAGCTCGTACTGGATCTCGTCCCAGTTCTTGCCCATATTCAGCGGCACTGCCACACCGCCCGCCAGCACGGTGCCGTACATACAGATGATGTAGTGGTAACTGTTGCGGGCCAGGATCGCGACCCGCTGCCCCTTGACATCCCCTGCCTTACTGCGCAGGAAGCTGACGAACCTGCGCAGATCCTGGGCATACTGGCGGTAGTACACCTCCGTTACGCCCTGTTTTGTCTCGTCATAATACCGGATCGCCACGTGGTCCGCATAGATCGTTTCCATATTACAAAGTGACTGATACAGCGATGTGACCATAATTTTACCCTCCCGAAGCATTTTGTCCTGCCCAGTGTCCGGCTCCGTCCTTCGGGGCGCAGCCCGGGCGCTCAACTGTGCCCAGTATACAATATCTTCCAGCGCAATGCAATACTTCTGCAACATTTAATTTCTCATCTTGACAAGTTTTTGTTGCGTATCATTTGGCGCAGTCTGGCCAAATTCTACCTTTCGTTGCAATCCGCCGGTTCCTGTGCTACAATTTTTAGCGCAAAATACCAGTTCCGGTATGGCGCGGACTGCAAAACAAAATTGACAGTCTCCCCAAAAAGCATTATACTAGCCATATATCATGGCAATGCTGCATAAAAACTGATCATTTGCGCCGTATCCGGCTTTTTCTCGAGGGGGGTATCTGCCCGGCGCAGGGAAGGAATCTTTCATGGAAACAACCAAGCCCCGCACTGTCAGCTCCATCGGGATGTTTGATATGCTCAAGGGCGCAGGGATGCTGTCCATCGTGCTGGGGCATACCGTAGAGCTTTATCCGCTCCAGCTGTCGAACGGCCTGTCACTGACCGCCTTTTTTTGCTTTATCTACCGCGAAACGCTGATGGCAGCCTTTTTTATTGCCAGCGGCTACGGCTTCCGCAAGCGCTCTATCCACAAATGCATCCACCAGCAGCTCAAAAGTCTGCTCAAGCCCTTTTGCTATACTGCGGTGTTCACCACAGTGCTGCATTTTATCATTCATTATAAGACCTTTCACTACCTGCCCGGCTCGCTGACCGAGAGCATCAAGGTGGCGGGCGGCTTTCTGCTGGGTCTGCCCCATACGGCCACTTACTTTGGGCAGGAGTTCTTTTCCTGCGGGCCCATGTGGTATCTGCTGGCGCTGCTGGTGGGCTGGATCCTGCTGGACGTCATCCTGAACATCTTCCCGGAGCGGTACGTTTCGTGGGCAGTGGGCGGTGCCGCCCTGCTGGGCTGGGGCACTAGCCTTGCGTGGGAGCTGCCTTTCTGCCTGATCCAGGGCGCGGTGATCACGCCGTATTTGTACATCGGCTACCTTGCCAAGCGGCAGCACTGGCTGGATCAGCCCTTGTCCCGCCGGATGTCCTGCATCCTGTGGGCAGCTGTTCTGCTGATCCCGGTGGCTGCCTTTGCCACCGGCAGCACCGACTGCGTTTCCATGGCAGAGTGGACCTTAGGCCCCATCAGCATCCTGCTGGACGGCCTTGCCGGCCTGCTGTTCGTCCGGCTGTTTCTGCGGCTGAACCGGCACCGGAACGCGCTGGTGAGCTTTTTTGAGGCCATCGGACGCCGCTCTTTGTATATCTTCTGCATACATACCGTGGAGCTTACCGCCATTCCGTGGTATCTGCTTGCGGCAAAATACGCCGACCGCCCGTTTGTGGGCATCGGGCTGGAATATGCCTTTTCTTTGGGCTCCATCTGGCTGGTCTGTGCCCTGCTGCAGCGGCGGCGGGAGCTGATCATCCGGCTGTTCCCCGCCCGGCGGCACACCCCGCAGGTGCACTACACTGCGCGGCACTGATCTTTCGGAAGCTGCTTGCAATGCTTATGCAAACGGCTTTTCAGCACATTGCGGCTGCGGCGGCGCAGCTGAGCTTATAGGATAAGGAAGAGGAGGATCCCGTTATGAACCATGAACTCCCCGCGACCCCTGCTGCCCTGCAGGCGCATATTGCAGAGCTGGAGCAGCAGCTCAGGCTCTCGGACGAGGGTGTTTCCCAGCTGGCACAGCGGTGTCTGGAGCTGGAGCAGCAGCTGCTGGTCTGCCAGACCGAGCTTGCCAAGCACAGCACGGAGACGGATAACTTTACCCTCACCCTGCCGCAGCTGTTCTACGACACCGGCAGCGGCTTTTCGCCCCGGGAATGCCTGATCGCAGCCGAGGACGCCCACAACGAGCTGACCCATGAGGTGTCGGTCACCTTTGTTCTGCCGGAGGACGCCCGCGCTGTCCGGCTGGATCCCGGCGAGCTGGCCTGCTGCATCACCGATCTTGCCATTTCGGACGAGCGCATCAGCTTTCAGTCGGTCAACGGCCTTATGCTGCAGGAGGACTGCCTGCTGTTTTTGGATGTGGACCCGAACCTTTCGCTGCATTGCACCACCGGCTTTAGCGCCGGCATGAAGTTTGCGGTAAACTACCACTACTACCCGCTGGGGCGTTTTCTGCACGAGCAGCCCGGCAAATCTCTGCTGCGGGCACTGAACGAGCTGAAGCTGAAGAATGCTGCCGCCGCGCAGGAGGCTGATGAGATGCTGCAGGCCAGCCGCGCCGAATGTATGCGGCTGAACCAGCAGCTGCTGACTTTGCAGGGCATCCAGCACGAATATCAGGTCTCGCTGGAAACGATACGCGCCAGCAGCAGCTGGCGGCTGACCGCTCCGCTGCGCAGACTGCTGACCCTGCTGCGCGGCCACTGAGCCCGCCCGATATTCTGCCCGGAGGAGTTGGATCGATGTACACCAGTTACAGTACCCTGCAGCGCAAGCAATTGTCCAAGCAGGCCTATACCGATACCCAGAGCACCTATCTTCTGGTCTATGCGCCGGGGCGTCACAAGGCGCTGGAAACGGCGCTGCAAAACCAGCTGCACCGCAAGTTCCGTCTGGTGACCGCGCTGGAGGGCGAGCTGACCCCCGATGTAGCCGGGGTGCTGCTGGTGAGCGAGGATGTGGAATGCATCCCTACCGCCCTGACCTATTTTGCCGCTGCCCTGCGGGAGGGTGCAGACCTTGCAGTCTGCGATGCCTCCTTTGGCTTTGACGGCTCTACCGCCCTGTACCTGAGCACCCGGCACCTGCCCGGCAGCAGCTGCGCCATAGTGTCCCGGGCACTGCTGGACAAGGTGCGCGCCGCCGCCCGGGGCAGGGACAGCGTTACCGAGCTGCTGCGCCTGTCCCACGCCATGGCGCAGCACAGCTGCTGCATCCCGCAGGCGCTGCTGCACTTCCGCCGGGAGCTGTGCGCCGAGGACGTATTCTCCGCCAAGGGACGCCGCGCGCTGATCCTGAGCCACGAGCTGACCATGACCGGCGCGCCCATCGTGCTGGTAAGCGCCGTGCCGGTGCTGCGCAGCCTTGGCTTTGAGGTAGTAGTGCTGGGCCCTGCGGACGAGGGCCCGCTGCAGCTGTTTCTGGACGCCGGTGCCGCCGTGGTCACCCGCCCGGACTGCGTTACCTCCAGCGCCCTGTGGGGACTGGCCACCAGCGCAGACTTTGTGCTGGCCAACACGGTGGTGGAAGCGCCTGTGGTGCGCACCCTGAACGGCTCTTTTGTGCCGGTGCTGTGGTGGCTGCACGATGCCTTTGCGGGCTACCCCTTCATCTCTCACAGCATCCCCAAGGCGCTGGGCAAAAATATCCATGTCTGCGCCGTAGGCTCCCACGCCACCGCCGCCATGCACTCGGTAAGGCCGGATTTTGAAATCGAGCAATTGATCTACGGTCTGCCGGACTACGCCGCCGAGCAGTTCCCCCGCTATGACATCAGCTTTGCCGGGGGACGCACCCTCTTTGTAACGGTCGGCTCGCTGGAGCCCCGCAAGGGCCCGGATATCTTCTGCAATGCCATCCGGCTGCTGCCCTCTGCGGTGCGGGAAAAAGCCGCCTTCCTCTTTGTGGGCAAAGCCGCCGACAAGGGGATGTACAACGCCGTGGACAGTCTGGTGCGGGATTACCCACAGACGGTGTTCTACCGCAAGCGGCTGGAGCGCCCGGAGGTGAAATCCCTGATGGAGCAGTGCAATTGCGTGGTGTGCGCTTCCCGCGATGATCCCATGCCTACCTTTGTCACCGAGGGTCTGATCTTCGGCAAGCCCTCCATCGTATCGGAGCACACCGGCACGGCGGGACTTGTGACCGAGGGCGTGGACGGCTTTTTGTACAAGGACGACGACCCGCAGCAGCTGGCCGACAAGCTGGCTTGGGCGATCGAGCACCCGGAGATGCTGGCTGCCATGCACGATGACTGCCGCCGGCTGTATGAGCAGCAGTTCTCCAACGAGTCCTATGTAGCCACCCTGACAAGGCTTGTAAAAGAGCTGACGGACGGCGAATGAGATAGCAAAAACAAAAGACCGGAGCTGTAAAGCCCTTTCAGGGCTTGATACAGCTCCGGTCTTTTTGCTGGGTCTTGTGCGCCCCTTTGTGTTAAGGTGTATCTGAAAACAAAGAAAATGACGAATATTTCGCAAACACAAGCGGGATTTAAGGCAAATAGCCGCAGGAATCCTTTGTGGATTTCAAGGCTATTTAACGCAAAATCCAGCTGTGCTTGTAGAAATAGACTAAATTTTCGACTTTTCAGATACACCCTAAGCAGCGGGGGAGGTGCAGGCTCAGTTCTGCTTGCCGGTTTCGGCTTTCATGGCGTTGTAGCCGATGAGCACGGTCCAGACGTAGGCGCAGGTCTTGGGGATCATCAGCATCCCGATCAGGGGGTTGACGTCTGCCCACAGCACTACGGGGATATAGAAGCCGAAGCTCAGCACGATGGTCAGCCACATCCAGCGGAAAGCCTTATCGTTGTTCTGCTTGGCGCTGCGGTAGAACAGCACGATGATCAGCAGACCCAGCAGGGCAAAGGGCACATTGCGCAGGATGCCCCATGCCAGCGGGGTGTGGTTGGTGAGCCACTGGTTCTGCGGCATCATGCACAGCACGATGCGCACAGCGGACAGGGCGTACACAGCGGCGGTCACGTTCTTCTGCCCCTCGATCTGGTAGCGCTTGCGCCAGACGTAGTACAGCAGCACATAGAACACGGTCATGGTCACAGAGGTGATCCACTTGCCCAGACCCAGCGGCACAGCGTAGTTTTCCAGACCGGTGGTGCAGAGCGCCAGTGCGCGGGGCACCAGATGGAAAGAGTCGCCCGCGCCCAGCACCACGGCCATCAGGCCGAACAGGCGGAACTGGGTGCCAGCCTTGCTGCCGCGGATCATGCGGATGCCCACCGTGAGTACGATGACCAGATAGAAGATATCGAAAACGGTCTCAATGATTGCTCTCATGCGTTTTTCTCCTGTATTTGTTTTGATTGCAGTTTTTTGATTTTATAGTGAACCGGCGCGGCAGAGCCGTACCGGAAGCATCGTAGGGAAAAGGGCTTGCAGTAGTATGGTCTGCGGAGCGCTGAAACCAAAATGAACTATGTTCACATTCGGACTTAAAAAACTCCCACAAGGCTTGTGGGATGTTTTTTGCTTAATAAATGGTTCTGCGCACGATCTCCAGCACCGCAGAAGGGTCGAAGCTCTGCTGCACCACCGCAGACAGCATCAGGGAGAACAGGATGCCCGCAAACTGCTCCGGGGTGAACTGCTCGGTAAAGGCGTCAGGACGGATCTTGGCATCGTGGCGCAGCACGCTGCACAAAGCGTCCAGAATGTGCTGCCATGTCTGCCGCATCTGCTGCTTGCCGCCGGCAGTGTCCTGCTGCACAAAGCCCAGTGCATGGTGGGTGAAGAAGCCGGGATATTGCTGGCAGCCGTATTCCATCTGCCGGTACATCCACTGGATGCAGGACAGGGTGTCCTGAAACACGGCTTCGTCCTCCGGGTGGCGGAAGATGTCGTTCCAGATGCTTTCCACTGCCGCGCTTACTAGCTCGGTCTTGGAGCCGAAGTAGTTGTAGATGCAGCCCACAGAGACCCCGCAGGCTGCGGCGACCGCACGGATGTTGACCGCTGCCCAGCCGTTTTGCTGGATCAGCTCCCGGCTGGTTTTCAGGATGTCCGCTTTGGACGTTGCCATTGGATTCGTAAACTCACCTCCCAACATGAACACCGTTCACGATGCATAGTATACAGCGGCGGCTGGCGGCTGTCAAGGGGAAAATAAAATGATCTGCGCCGTTATCCCGCAGCCACATAGGGAAAAAACAGCCGGAATGTCAACGATATGATTCAAGTTTGCATCTCCTAAAATGTGCCAAATTCATGTCAAAATAGTAACAATTCTTATTTTATCGTTAATTTTTGACGAAAAAAGCTTGCTTTTTTCGTCAACGTGCGTATAATGGAAGGACATCAGACAACCGATGCAGCTGGTATGCTGCCGGGGGCCTGACACCAACAAAAGAAGAAAAAGGAGATTTCCCTATGAAGCTCAAGACTGTTGCAATTGCCGCTGCCGCTCTGGCACTGGCTGTCGGCATGACCGCCTGCGGCGGCTCTGCCTCTACCGCTGCATCCTCCACCGCATCCTCTGCTGCTGCCTCTTCCGTGGCTGCTTCCTCCGAAGCTGCTTCCTCTGAGGCTGAGGCTGCTTCTGCCGAGTACACCGTGTACAACACCACCGGCAGCAAGGTGACTGAGCTGTACCTGTACGATGCAGGCTCTGAGGACAAGGGCGAGAACCTGGCAGGCGAGGGTCTGGCTGACGGCGAGAGCATCGTCATCACCCGCGATGTCGAGGCTGACAAGCAGGCTGACGTTGTCTACGTTCTGGAGTTCACCACCGAGGACGGCAATACCCAGAGCTTTGACACCCTGCACTACGAGGTGGCTCCCATCTCTCTGAAGAGTGTGGACGCCGCTGCCGGTGCTACCGCTATTGCTTTCGAAGCTCCCCAGAAGTAAGAGCAAACCCTTACATCCGCAAACAGAAAAAAGGCTGCTGCACCGTGCGTGCAGCAGCCTTTTTTGGCAGAGTGGACGATTTGAAATGCGCTCCGCGATGCTCTGCGCATCAATAGCGGAATTTTATTTTTATTTGTAAATCGGGAAAATCTGCGGATTTTCCCGATTTACTTTTTCACGGGGAGGGACGCAGCGGCTGACAGGTAGTTTCCCTTTACGACCCCTCCTGTGAAAATGGGATAGCGGAACGCCCGCAGGCGTTCCGCTATCCCGAAATTTAAAATAATTTTTCCGCTGAAAATGGCTAGAGCGCAGCGGAAGCCATTTCAAATCGTCTACTTCCCATTACATTCTGAACCCACGGAAGCCCCAGCCGCCGCAGCAGCAGTTGCACAGCAGGTTCAGCAAAATCATGCTCCAGCACCAGCGCAAAAGCCCGCCGGGCTGGGCGTAGGTGGTCTGGGTGCGGTAGGTCTGGCCGGGGTTCTGCATCCGGCGCAGGTGCATCTGGTACTCGGTGTTGTTCGGGTCCAGCTGCACGGCGCGGCGGGCATCCTGCAAAGCGTCCACACTTTTGCCAAGCCCCTGATTGGCCAGCGAGGAGAGATAGTACCACCGCGCGTTGCGGCCGGTCATGCCGTCCAGCACCCGGCGCGCTTCGGCGTAGCGGCCGCTGGCCACAAAGTTGCGGGCGGCCTGCATTTCCGGGGTGTCGGTGCCGGAAGCGCTGGGCCCGGCCTGCTGGTAGCCGCCAAAGCCAAAACCAAAGCCAAAGGGGTCGAAGCCCTCAAACCCGTCAAAGCCGTCAAAACCGGTATAGCCGTAGTTCTGCTGGCCGTAACCCTGCTGCCCATAGCTCTGCCGGTTATAGCCCTGCTGCTGGTAGCCGCCGTAGGGGTTGCCGCCCATCTGGGGGCCGGTATCGCCCTTGGTAATAGCGTCGTAGGCGGCCTGCACCTCCTTGAAGTGCTCCTCCGCCGTGGGGTCGTTGGGGTTCAAATCCGGGTGCCAGCGCTTGCACTTGGCGCGGTATGCTTTTTTGATCTCATCGTCGCTTGCGCCGCGCTGAACGCCCAGCACCTCATAGGGATCTCTCATGCTCGGTATACTTCCTCACTCATTATACTGACGGTACAGCGCCGCTGCACCATATCCGTTTTATTTTACCGGAATATCGGCACAAAATCAAGACACATCGGGCTTTCCGGTGCGTTTTGCGTTTTTGCAGTTGTATTTCAGCCACACGCCGGAATACAGGATGTTGCGCAGCAGATCTGCGTCCTCCACGCAGGGCAGACGCTCAAAGTTCTGCGCGCAGCGTGCCAGCAGCAGCTCAAAGATGTCCAGCATCTCTTCCTCATAGTCCGGGTGGGTGCTCAGCTCCCGCAGGGGGTTGTACGCGCCCCGGCGCTTGTCGCGGGACAGGTCGTCGTAGGCGTCCAGCAGGTAGATGAACTTGCCCAGATGGAAGCCGATGCTACGCAGCTCCGGTGCCCAGCGGTCCTGCCGGTAGTCGAACAGCTCTGCCATCAGCGCACCAAAGCAGCCGGACACTGCATCAAGGTCGGTGCTGCCGGCGGCTTCGTACTCGGCAAGCTTGGCGAGACACGAGCGGATCGCATTGCACTGGCGCGGCCAGCGCAGGGCGGCTTCGGCGGTGCTGTTGTCCAGCAGGGCGCTGTACCCCAGCGCCAGCAGATTGCGGTCGTCCTGCCATTTGTCCTGCGCGTTGTAGTAATGCAGCGCCACGCTCAGGTCGGCGCAGTAGTCGGTAGGGTCGGCGCTGCGCCAAAGTACACCGTGTACCGGGTGGATGGGACAGCGGTTTATACCGCTGTCTGCGGGGGTCTCGCCCTCGTACAGACTGCACAGCAGAATGTTCAAAAAGGTCAGGTCATAGCTCAGGCTGAACCGTCCCCGCAGCCCGTGCAAAGCATCGATGCGGCGGCACAGCCCGCAGTAGGCCGAGCGGTAGCGGCTCTGCGCTTCGGGGCTGAGGGCGGCCCGATCCGGGATCACATATCCGAACATGGCGGCTCAGCTTTTTTTGATGAACTGGGTGCCGCAGCGCGGGCAGGAGATCTGGATGCGTCCGCGTCCCCGGGGCACCCGCAGCTTCTGGCGGCACTGAGGGCAGCGGTAGTAGTGGTACAGCTTGCGGTTGGCCCACTGCTCCTTCAGGCTGCGGAACTTGTTATTGAACCGATCCTTCAGGCTGTAAAAGCGGTAGTTCTCCTCGGTGCGCTTGGAGATGTTGCGGCTCAGGCTGCGGTAGTAGCACAAAATCAGCAGCGCCGCGCCCAGCCATGTGAACAGGGAAACGCGGGTGAGCAGCGATACCAGCAGCATCACGATGGAACTCATGCTCAGAAACTGGTTCAGGCCATCGGTGCCGTAGCGCCCGATCATGAATTGACGGAATTTTTCTCTCATAGATTTTCGCATCCTCTTCTCTGGGGCTTTACACACGGAAACGCAGGGCAGCAGCGCCGCCCTGCGGAATACTTTGTACCTCTAGAATATCAGCCAACCATGATAAAATTTTGAACAGACTGCAAATCTATCATGAAAGGACGAAAATTAAACGTTTTGCTCCTCCCGGCTGCGCACGGTGAGCACCGCTTCGGTGTCCAGTGCGCCCTCCATGCGGCAGTGCAGCACGGCGCGTCCGGCCTTGCCGGTGGTGGCAAGGTAGGTGCCCGCCATGCCGCCCCGCAGGGGCACTACGCTGGGACCTAAAATTTTCAGCGGACCCTCCACGGACAGGCAGACGGCCTCGCCGCAGTAGGGCAGCAGGTTGCCGTTCTGGTCGATGGCGCGCAGGCTGACGGCAGCACAGTCCCATGTGGGGCCGTCGGTCAGCAGGGGGTTGTGCACGGTGCATTCCAGCCGGACGCTCTGCACCGGCTCCCGCACCACGGTGCGCACGGCGCGGCCATGCCACACCGCTTCGAACCGGTACACCGGCGCGGAGCTGCCCAGCACACCGATGTACTTGTAGTACATCCGCAGCAGCTCGTTCCAGCTCAGCCGCAGCGAGAGCATCCGCGCCTTGGACAGGGGCGAAAGCGCCATGGCGTCCCGCCGCAGCTCGTTGAGGATGGCGGCAGCCTGCACGGCGGTGGCGTGATCCATGCCCTCGTATTTTTCCAGCAGCGAGCCGACAAAATCGTTGATCTCGATGGGCGGGTGGGGCAGGGCGGCAAAGCGTCCCCGGCGGTCGGGGGTAAACTCGGCCACAAAGTCGTTGCCGCGGTACAGCCGCACGCTCTCGGCGTTGGTGAACACCCAGCAGGCGGCGGCTGCGCCGCCGGGCAGGTCGCCCAGCGTCATGGCAGAGGAGACCTCCAGCACGATGTCGGAGGGGGCGCGGGGCGTTTTCTGGCTGGCATAGACGGCGGCGGAGAGCTTAGGGTTGCGGAACGGGTCCATTACGCCGTGGTAGCAGATGCGGTCGCCGCTGCCAAACTCCCGGTGGGTGTTGTAGTCGGTCATGCACCAGCCAAAGCTGCCCGCCACGCCCGGCTGGGCGATGCTGTCGTTCAGCACGGCGGCGTGGTGCAGTGCCTGCACCAGACGGTGCGGCTCATCGTCAAAGGGCTTGGCGGGGAAGTTCTGACCGCCGAACTCGCTGATAAGGTAGCCCTTGCGGGTGTCGGGGGTCACGGCGGCGCGGTTCTCGCAGCCCGCGCCGCGCCCGGCGTAGGAATAATCGTTGTAGGCGTACACGTCCTCCAGCAGCTGGCTTTTGCGGGTGCTGCGGCTGCCCGCCGTAGGGCGGGTGGGGTCCAGCCGGTGGATGGCTTCGTTGGTGCGCTTATAAAAGGCTTCGTTGTCGGGGCTGCCGCTGATGCGGGCACCCCACAAAAAGATGCTGGGATGGCTGCGGCACTGGCACACCATCTCCCGGCAGTTCTGCAGCGCCTGCGCCTGCCACACCTCATCACCGATGTGCTGCCAGCCGGGCATTTCGGGGAACACCAGCAGACCCAGCTCGTCGCAGGCGTCCAGAAACGCCGGGCTGGGGGGCGCATAGCAGGTGCGCACGGCGTTGCAGCCCAGCTCCTTTTTCAGCAGCTGGGCGTCCAGCCGCTGGATGCTGTCCGGCATGGCGTAGCCCTGATAGGGGTAGCTCTGGTGCCGGTCAAGGCCGCGCAGCTCCACCCGCTGTCCGTTCAGGTACAGCCCGCCCGCCACGAACTGCACGGTGCGGAAACCGAACCGCACCGTCTTTTCGTCCAGCACCCGGTCGGGCAGACCGCCGGTGCCGGGGCGGATGAGCCGCACGGTCAGGGTGTACAGGGTAGGGTGCTCTAAGCTCCACGGGTGCACGTTGTTCAGCGTGCCGGTGATGGGCAGGGAAAGCTCGCCGCTGTACACCGCCCGGCTCCCGGCGGGGCTGCGGATCTCGGCCTGCAGGGTGCAGCCGACCGTCTCGCCCACGGTGGCGGTGTAGATGCGGAAATCGCCCTCCGCCTTTGCCTCGATGAACACGTCCCGCAGATAGGCGGGCTCCTTGATATCCAGACTGACGGCGCGGTAGATGCCGCCGTAGGTCAGCGCATCCAGCTGCCCGCCGAAGGGCGGGATGTTCAGATCCTCCCGGCTGTCGCAGCGCACAGCTACCACGTTCTTCTGCCCCAGACGCAGCGCACCGGTCAGATCCACCGTAAAGGCGGTGTAGCCGCAGCCGTGGTGGAACATCCGCCGCCCGTTGCAGAACACAGTGGCATCGTGTGCCACTGCCCCGAAAGTAAGCAGCACGGTGCGGCCCAGCCACTCCTTGGGCGCAAAAAACTCCCGCCGGTAGCCGCACAGGCGCTGGTAGTCGTTCTCATTGCAATAATTATAAGGCAGGGGTTTGACCGTGTGCGGCAGCCGCACCGGGGTAAGGGAAAGCTCCGGGCACTCCGGGCGCACCAGCGCCGGGTCGAATGTGGGGGTGAACAGCCAGCCCTCGTTCCAATCGTAGTGTTCCATAGCAGGATCTCCGTCTGAGTGATAAGCTTATAGAGGTATGGTATCACAAAGTTATGAACGAAAAAAGCATTCGCGCCCCTTTTGTGCCGGAACAGCAGAAATTTTGCAGTGCGCGGAAGCTGCCGGTGGCAGGTTGCCCAAGAAATGCTTGGAAAAATTGTACAAAATCGCCCATAGAAATGGAGCCCCAGAACGCCAGCGGCGTTCCGGGGCTCTGAAATCATTTTCACGAGAGGGGCTGTATGTGAAAAAATGGATTGGGAAACTCTGTGGAGTTTCCCAATCCATAAATTTAAAATAATTCTTCCGCTCAGCGGATAAAGCTGGTCATGGGGCGGGGCGGGTTCTGCGGGTGGTCGATGCCTGCAGCCTTACCGGCTTCGATGCAGCGCAGCAGCCATGCCATGTTGCGGCCCAGTTCCTGCATCACGGCGCAGCCTTCGGCGTCCTGCAGCACCTGCTCGGGGTTCGAGCCATGCACCATCGCCCAGTAGGAGCCGTTGACCAGCGGCATATGGAAGAACTGGGGGTATTTGACCAGCTGGTCAAGAGTGGAGGTGGTACCGGCGCGGCGGGCAGAGCAGCAGATGGCGGCGGGCTTGTAGGCCAGATACTTGCCGCCCGCGTAGGCCAGACGGTCCATAAAGCTGGCCATGTTGCCCGCAGCGGAGGCGTAGTGCACCGGACTGCCGAACACGAAGGCGTCGGAGGTCTTGGCCTTCTCAATGGCTTCGTTGACGACGCCGCCGAACACGCACCCGTTGCCGCTGCGGCAGCCGCCGCAGCCGATGCAGCCGCCCACGGGCTGACCGCCGACGTGCAGGATCTCGGTTTCAATGCCCTGTGCCTTCAGCTCCCCGGCAATAAGGGAAAGGGCGGTGTAGGTGCAGCCCTTCTCGTGGGGGCTGCCGTTGATGAGCAGAACTTTCATGCTGTATACTCTCCTTTGCTGAAATGCGCCGTAAAATGCGCAATATTGCTGCTATGATTGTAGCACAAAGCCGCTCGCAGCGCAATGCGGGCTCTTGACAATGCTATGCAGTTGGGAGATAATAAAGGATACGAAAGAGTTCAAACTGGCTGCCGCGGGGACGGCAGCTACGGCAAGGAGGCAACATCATGCGCGTGATCGCAGGAGAAGCCCGGGGCCGCAGGCTGGAAGCACTGCCCGGCACCGATGTCACCCGCCCCACCCTCTCGCAGGTGAAGGAGGCGATGTTCAGCATCGTACAGTTCGACCTGCCCGGGGCACGGGTACTGGATCTGTACGCCGGCAGCGGCCAGCTGGGCATCGAGGCGCTGAGCCGGGGTGCGGCCCGGTGCGTCTTTCTGGACGAGAGCCGGGAGGCCGTAAGCATCGTGATGCGCAACTGCAAGGCTTGCGGCGTGTTTGACCGCAGCCGGGTGAATATCGGCGAGGCTGCGCGGTTTTTATCGGCCTGCCGGGAGCAGTTCGATCTGGTGCTGCTGGACCCGCCCTTCCGCGGCGGCACGCTGGAAAAGATCCTGCCCGCCGTGGAAAAGTGCGTCGCTCCGGGCGGCATCGTGCTGTGCGAGAGCGAAACAGGCATCGTGCTGCCCGCGCAGGCGGGCAGTCTGACCCTGCAGAAACAGTATAAATACGGCAAGGTGCTGCTGTGGAAGTACACAAAGCCCATGCAGCCCGCCGCTGAGCAGGAGGGAGAAGCCTTATGAACGTGAACGAGCTTTTGGATACCATTGAGGATGCACTGGAAGAGAGCGCAAATGTGCCCCTTTCCGGCGGCAAGCGCATCGTGGATGTGGAGCAGATCCGGGATTATCTGGACGAGGTGCGGGCTGCGCTGCCCGGCGAACTGCGGCAGGCGCAGCAGATCGTGAACGACCGGGCGCAGATCGTGGACAGCGCCAATGCACAGGCACAGGCCATTGTAAAAAAAGCCGAGGAGCGCGCCCGCATTCTGGTCAGCGATGCCGAGATCGTCAAGGCTGCCCAGCAGCGCGCTTCTGAGATCACCTCCGCAGCCCAGACCGAGGCACGCACCCTGCGCCAGACCGTGACCGACTACTGCGAGAATATGCTGCGCACCACCGAGGACACCATGGTGGAAAACGCCGCACAGGTCAAAAACATCCGTAACAGTCTGCGCCAGAACGCCAAGAAAAACGGCTGATAACGGCTAACTTTCCACACAAATTCCACACATTGCGGAAAACGAAGTCCCTGCGAGTAAAAATGACGGCTCACAGGGACTTTTTTTGTGGATTTTTGCGGTCAAAAGCCGCCCGAAAACCCTTGCATTCACGAGTCTGATTTGCTACAATAAAGATGTATCGGTGGGGCAAAGTGGGTAAAAGTAGGGCATACACCCTGAAAACGCCCCTGAAAGGGGGAGCAGCGCGTGTTTTTTGGCCGTTATGATTACACCATCGACGCCAAGGGGCGGATGAACTTCCCTGCAAAATTCCGCGACGCCATGGGCGAGAGCTTTGTGGTGCTGGAATGGGTGGACAACTGCCTGTTCGCACTGCCCATGGAGGAAGTCCAGCGGCTGGCGGACAAGCTGGAAAGCGATGAGCTGATGAACAGCTGGGCTGTCTCCGGTGATCTGTTCAGCACCGCCTGCGAGGTGGTGCCGGACAAGCAGGGACGCATCCTGCTGCCCGCAGAACTGCGCGCCTACGCCGGACTGGAAAAGGACGTGACCATCATCGGCAACCGCAACCACGCCGAGATCTGGGCCACCGAGGTCTGGAACGCCCGCCGCGCCGCCGTGACCAACGACCAGCGCGCCGAGCAGCTGCGCAAGCTGCACCTCTGATGCAAAAAATTAAACCGAGAAAGGAGGCCGTGCCAATGGCCTTTGAAGAACAGCAGCCCTTTGACCCGGCCTCGTTTGAGCATATCCCCGTTTTGCTGAACGAGTGCCTGACAGGGCTTGCCATCGACCCGGCGGGCACCTATCTGGACGGCACCGCCGGCGGCGCGGGACATTCCCGCCAGATCGCTTTGCGGCTGGACGCCGCCAAGGGCGGCAGGCTCATTTCGCTGGATCAGGACCCGGATGCGGTGCAGACCGCGCGCTCCCGCCTTGCCGGGTTGCCTGCCACCGTGGTGCAGATCAATTTCCGTTATGCGGGGCAGGCGCTGGAGCAGCTGGGCATTGAAAAGATCAACGGTGCACTGCTGGATCTTGGCGTTTCCAGCCACCAGCTGGACGATGCCGCCCGGGGCTTTTCCTACCGGGCAGACGCACCGCTGGATATGCGCATGAGCCAGCAGGGCGAGACCGCCGCAGACCTTGTGAACACCGAAAGCCGCGAGGAACTGGCCCGTATCCTGCGGGACTACGGCGAGGAACCCTACGCATGGCAGATCGCAGGAAAGATCGTGGAGGCGCGGGAAACTGCTCCTATCCTGACCACCCTGCAGCTGGCAGATACCGTAGCAAGCGCGATGCCCCCGGCAGAGCGCCGCAAAAACAAGAACCCCTCCCGCCGCACCTTTCAGGCACTGCGCATTGCAGTGAACCACGAACTGGATGCGCTGGAAGAGGGCTTGGATACCATTTTCGATCACCTTGCACCGGGCGGCCGGTTGTGCGTGATCACCTTCCACTCTCTGGAGGACCGGCTGGTCAAGAACAAGTTCCGCCGCTGGTCCACAGCCTGCACCTGCCCGCCGGAGTTTCCGGTGTGTGTATGCGGCGGCAAGGCAAAGGCAAAGCTTATCACCCGCAAACCCATTGAAGCTGATACGCAGGAACTGGAGGAGAACCGGCGCAGCCGTTCTGCCCACCTGCGTGTACTGGAAAAATGCTGAGATGCCGGAAGCACCGGCATCATGAGGAGGAGAGGAACCATGGGTCAGCCAGCATACGATCGTAACGCGGCGCGCCGCCGCAGGGCGCCGCAGCCGCAGCGCAAAGCAACCCTGCGGGTAGCAAAGGGCGGCAAGCGGCGGTTGAACCCGCTGCAGGCCGCCGTACATAACGCCATGAATCTGGTGGCGGCAGCACTGCTGGTGGGTTTTGCCATCAGTCTGCTGTGGAGCGAGGCACAGCTGGTGGAGCTGAACGACCAGATTCAAGCCACTAAGGCGCAGCTGGTCAGCGAGCAGAGCCAGTATACCTACTACAACAGCACCCTGAACAGCAAGACCAACATTGCCAGCGTGGAGGAGACCGCAGGGCGGCTGGGTCTGATGAAAGTAGACCCCAGCCAGATCACCTACATCCGCTTGGGCGAAAGCGGCGCACTGGTGCGCCGGGAGTCCACCGTGCGGCAATGGACCGACTTTTTGTACACCGGTGCGGTGAACATTCTGGGCACCGTGAGATAAACGGAAAAAGCGTGCGGCGGCGCACGCTTTTTTCGGTTTATGGACACCGCAGTCTGAACAAATAACAGCGCAGGGCGTGCGGAATGCAGTGCACGCCCCGCAGGAGAAAACCAATGCAAGAACCTTTCCGTAACAAAAAAAGCAGGGGTTACCGCCTGCGTCCGGCCACCGGCCGGGACCGGCTGGACAGCCGGGTGCGGCGGATTTGCAGCCGTCTGGGCATCCTTGCGGTGGTGGTGGCAGCTGCCATCGTCATCCGCAGCCTGTATAATATCCAGATCGTCCACGGGGCAGAGTACCGCCAGTACGCCGCCCAGCAGCAGCTGCTGGATACCACCATCAAGGCCACCCGCGGTGAGATCTACGATGCTTCCGGCATCACCCTTGCTTCCACCAGCGTGGTGTGGACCATCTGGGCAGACCCCAGTTACAGCAGCATCCTTTATACGAGCAAGACCAATGATGACGACACCGTGACCAAAACGCTGGACCCCGCCATGTGCGCCGAGGTGAGCCGGGAGCTGACGTTGCGTCTGCTCTCCGGGGACGGCGAAAGCTTGGACAGCGTGGACACTTCCTCGGCAGAGTATCAGCAGCAGTACCAGACCGTTTACGATGCACTTTCCCGGCTGGATTCCGCCTACGTTACCCTTGCCACCAAGGTGAACAACGCGGTGAAGCTTTCCATTGAAAAGTACGTCACCAGCTTCAACAAGACGCACAAAAAGGCCACCGACACCTCCCGCAAGGGGCGCATCTCAGTGTCCTCGGAAAAGAGCTTCCAGCGCAACTACCCCTACGGTGCCTTTGCCGCAGCGGTGCTGGGCTTTACGGACGCGGATGGCGTCGGCACCTACGGACTGGAAAAATCCTACCAGTCCACCTTGGCTGGTGTGGACGGCCGCACCATCACCCAGCGCAACGCGGTGGGCAACGCCATTGCAGACGCCAACGCCACCACCTTTGCCGCCAAGGACGGCTCCAATCTGGTGCTGTCGCTGGATGTGAACGTGCAGGAGATCGCGGAGCGGTACCTGAACGAAGCCATTGCAGCCAACACGGTGGAAAACCGCGGCTGCGCCATTGTAATGAACGTCAAGACCGGTGCCATCCTTGCCATGGCTTCCAAGCCGGACTTTGACCCCAACGACCCGCTGAACTACACCGCCAACGAGGCTTACCTCAACGAGCTGGTGCACGCAGAGCCGGAGCTTTACGGCGTCTATAAAAAGGACGCCGACGGCAACTACATCACCGATGAACAGGGCAACAAAATTCTGGACGAGGAAGCGGACTATTCCGGCTACTACCGGGATATCCTGTGGAAGAACAAGGCCATCACCGAGCTGTACTACCCCGGCTCTGTATTCAAGGTCATCACCTCTGCCATGGGCATCGACTCCGGCGTGGCGACCATGAACACCACCTTTACCTGCTCCGGCGCTTACGGCGTAGCCAAGGAGACCTACCACTGCGCCGGACGCAAGGCGCACGGCCTGCTCAATATGGCCGAGGCGCTGCGCAAGAGCTGCAACATCTACTACATCCAGCTGGGGCAGCGCGTCGGCTCGCAGCAGTTCTATAACTACTTCGATGCCTTCGGCTTTACCGCCCGAACCGGCGTGGATCTGCCCAGCGAGACCAACTTTATGCAGTACTACCGCGCCGACCAGCTGGGCGAGGTGCAGCTGGCGTCCTCCTCCTTCGGTCAGGCCATGGCCATCACCCCGCTGCAGATGTGCACCGCCATTGCGGCCACCGTCAACGGCGGGTATCTGGTCACCCCCCATGTGGTGGATAAGATCACCGATTCTAACGGCAACGTCATTCAGGAGATCGGCGCAAACGTGCGCCGTCAGGTCATCAGTCAGAGCGCCAGCGATGTCATCCGCCAGATGATGGAGTACGAGGTGGGCAACGGCACCGGCGGCGGCAAAAACGCCTATGTGTCCGGCTACCGCATCGGCGGCAAGTCCGGTACTTCCGAGCAGCTGAATATGAACCGCCGCGCCGACGGCGACTATAAAAAGGTGGCTTCCTTCGTGGCAGTGCTGCCCGCCAACGACCCGGAAATTCTGGTCTACGTCATGCTGGACGACCCCAACAACGCACAGACGGACTATTCCTCCATCCTTGCAGCCCCTGTGGCGGGCAATATCATCAGCGAGGTGGCCCCCTATCTGGGCATTGCCACCGACGGCGAGGACCGCAGCGGCACCATCGTCACCGTGCCGAACCTTGTGGGCACCGAGTGGAGCAACGCACAGGTGAGCCTGAACATTCAGGGCCTGAAGCATCAGCTGCAGGAGAGTCAGAGCAGCCAGTCCGCTGCCCCGGTCACCTACCAGTACCCCCACGCGGGCGCAAAGGTGCCCTACGGCACCACCATCTACCTGTATACCGATACCTACGAGGGCAGCCGCACCGAGGTGCCGGATGTGACTGGCAAGAGCCCGGACTTTGCCCGCCAGATGCTGAGCGCCGCCGGGCTGAACTGCGTGGTGGAAGGCAGCGGCACGGTGCAGGCGCAAAGCGCCGAGCCCGGCTCCAGCGTGCAGCGCGGCACTATCATCACCCTGACCTGTGGGTAAAACAGCTTTTTCGGCATCCTCGACCAAGGCTTTCAGCATAAAGCACTGCCGCAAGGCAGTGACGGATGAGGGTGCAGCATTCAATAGAACGAGAGGGGATAGAACAATGGAAAAGATCCATGCAAGCAAGCTTCTGGCAGGGCTGGTGCCTGCCGGAAAACTGACCAGTGACCCGGAGGTGGAACTGGTCACCACCGACAGCCGCGAGGTAAAACCCGGCTGCATTTTTGTGGCCTTCCCCGGCGAGCGGTTCGACGGCCATGATTTCGCCGCCCGTGCGCTGGAGCAGGGCGCGGAGTATGTGGTGGTCAACCACCCCGTGCCCGGTGTGCCGGAGGAAAAGGCCATCCTTTGCCCGGACAGCTACCACGCCATGATGGTGATGGGCGCAAACTACCGCAGCCAGTACCACCCCAAGATGGTGGGCGTGACCGGCAGTGTGGGCAAGACCACCACCAAGCAGATGACCTACGCCGCCCTGAGCGGCTTTGGCGAGACCATCAAGACCGAGGGCAACCAGAACAATGAGCTGGGAATGCCCCGCACCCTGATGCGGCTGGAAAGCAGCACCGAGTACGCGGTCATCGAGATGGGCATGAGCCACGCCGGCGAGATCGACCGTCTGGCGCGGGCGGCACGCCCGGATGTGGGCATCATCACCTGCATCGGCGTGTCCCATATCGGCAATCTGGGCAGTCAGGAGAACATCTGCAAGGCAAAGCTGGAGATCTGCAACGGTCTGCCGGAGGGTGCGCCGCTGGTGCTGAACTACGATGACCCCTTCCTGCGCAAGGCGGTGCTCCCCGCCCATGTGCGCCCGGTGTGGTTCAGCCTGAGCGATGAGAACGCAGACGTCTGCGCCCTGTCCATCCGGCAGGAGACTGACGGCATGAGCTTTGTGCTGGAGGATCAGGAGCACGGCACCTTTGTGGTGAATATCCCCGCCATGGGACGCCATAATGTGGCAAACGCTCTGGCTGCCTACTGCGCTGCCACCCGGCTGGGGTGCGACGCCAAGAGGGTCATCCATGGGCTTTCCAACTTTGAGCAGACCGGACGCCGCCAGAAGGTGGTGGACAGCGAGGGCGTGACCGTCATCGAGGACTGCTACAACGCAAACCCGGACAGCATGAAGGCCGCGCTGGCGATGTTTAAAGATTTCCCCTGCAAGCGCCGCTTTGCCCTGCTGGGCGATATGCTGGAGCTGGGCGAGCTGAGCCGCGAAGCACACGAGGAGCTGGGACGCCTTGCCGCCGAGAGCGGGCTGTACTGCCTGATCACTTACGGCGAGCAGGCCAAGCGCACCGCTGTGGTGGCTGCGGCCAAGGGGGTAAAGACCCTGCACGCGGACAGCTACCGCGAGGCTGCCGATGCTCTGCTGGATCGGGTGCAGCCCGGCGATGCCATTCTGGTAAAGGCCAGCCACGGCATGGCACTGGAAAAAGTGCTGGATATCTTCTACGAAGAGCATAAAGAAGCGGAAGTATAACTATTTGGCGAAATGGAGTGTCTGATCTATGGAGCGTTTCGCCTTGGCAGCGGCGGTGGTGCTGGGTTTTGCCCTTACGGCAGCCCTGTGCAGCCTGTTTGTGCCGCTGCGGCGGGTGCTGGAACGCCGCGAACAACAACAGCAGCCGGTGCAGTCTGAGCAGCCCCGGCCTGCACCCCTGCGCGCCCCGCTGTGGGGCGGGCTGTGTGCGGCGGCGGGCACGGTGACTGCGGTGGGCGTGGGCTGGCTTGCCGCCTGCGTAGGCCAGCCGGAGCTGCTGGGCAGCGAGGGCCGGCTGATGACACGGCTGCTCACGGCACTGGCCGGAAGCCTTGCCTTTGGGGCAGTGGGTCTTGCAGAAGATCTTGCCCGGATGCGCAGCCCGGCGGCGCTGGGGCTGCGGCGGGATGTGCGCCTTTTGCTGGAAGCACTGGCTGCGGCCTTTGTCCTTTTGCTGCTGCGGGCAGCGGGCTGTCTGCCCCGGGGGCTGGGCGTGCCCGGGGCGGGGTATGTGCTGCTGGGCAGCGCCGTGCCCTTTTTGTGGACGGTGCTCATGGTGGCACTGGCCGAGTGTGCCCGCATCGCCGAGCGGGACGAGGGCGCGGTGTGCGGTGCGGCCTTTGTGGCCATGCTGGCGTTGATGATGGTAGAAGCCGGTCTGGGCGTTTCCGGGCTGGCGGTGCTGCCCGCCGCGCTTGCCGGGGCGCTGGTGGCACTGCTGCTGTGGGCATTTCCCCCGGCAAGGCTGGGGGTGGGCTGCTGCGGCAGTCTGCTGGCAGCGGGTGCCATCGGCTGCATCCCGCTCAGTCTGGACATGACCAGCCTGACCGTGCCGCTGGCGCTGCCCTTCTGGGCGGCGGGCGGACTTTTGGCAGCGCAGCTGCTGTGTGCAAAGCGCACCGGCAAGCCCTTGCGCTGCTGGGTTAAAATGAGCCCGGAGACGGTGTTTCTGTGCAGCTTTGCGCTGAGCGCTGTCGGCTATGTGCTGGCGCTGGCGCTGCTGCGCTGGTGCTGACCGGGCACAGAGAGGGAAGGGAGCGCAGATGGCGACTATCCGCAAAAAACACAGAGCGCCGGTGTCGGTGTTCCAGCGAGACCCGGGCCCGTGGTCCCGGCTGCTGATCGACTGGCTGGCTACGCTGGCTGTTATTATGATCTTTGGGCTGGTGATGCTGTTCAGCGCCAGCTACACCACCGGTTACCTGCGCATGGGCGACAGCTTCCACTACATCAAACAGCAGGCGCTGTGTATGATGCTCGGGCTGGGCTGTATGTTCCTTATGAGCTATGTGGACCACCGTTTTCTGCGCAAGATGGTGGTGCCGGGGTACATCATCGTGCTGGCCATGCTGGCCGTCACCCTGACCATGGCTCCTCTGAACGGCTGCCGCCGCTGGATCCGCTTCGGCGGGCTTACACTGCAATCCTCGGAGGTAGCAAAGTTTGAAATGATCCTGTTCAGCTCCCATCTTGCGGCAAAAGCGCCGCAGGTGGAGCGGCTGGACCCGGAGCGCCGCATCCTGCTTACCCCCCGGGAGTGGCTGCGGGTGCGGGTGTGGAAGCAGCTCGTGGTGCCGGTGCTGCCCCTTATACCGGTGGTCATCCTGCTGGCGATGGAGCCGCACATGTCCGGCATCGTGCTGACGGTGGCGGTGGTGGGCACCATCCTGCTGCTGTCCGGCAGCGGCGGTGTGCTGACATGGGCGGGTGCCATCACGGCAGGCGCCCTGCTGGAGACCCTGCTCTCCCATGTGGACTCCATCCCTTACCTGCAAAAGCGTCTGGACGGCTGGACGCAGGATCTGAGCAAGATGACCGACCAGACCGTGCAGAGCCTTTACGCCATCGGCTCCGGCGGGCTGAAGGGGCTGGGGCTGGGCAACAGCGTGGAAAAGCAGCTTTGGCTGCCGGAAAGCACCAACGACTTCATCTTCAGCGTGGTGTGCGAGGAGCTGGGCTTCATCGGCGCAGTGCTCATTATCGTGCTGTTCGTGCTGTTCATCGTGCAGGGTCTGCTCATCGCCTATAAGGCGGAGAACCTGTACTGCACCATGGTGGGCATCGGCATCATGGCACAGATCGCGTGGCAGGTGTTCTGCAACATCGCCGTGGTCACCAACACCCTGCCCAACACCGGCATCAGCCTGCCCTTCTTCTCCTCCGGCGGCACAAGTCTGATTTTGCTGCTGGCAGAGATGGGCGTGATGGTGAACATAGGCCGCAACGGCGAGCGGGTGGCGCAGCAGCGGGAGCAGATGCGTGCCCAGCGGGAAGCCGCCCGTGCTGAGCGGGAAGCAGAGCTTGCCCGCAAGACCATTGACTTGGCTTCTGCCCGCGCAGCCCGCACAGAACAGTAAAACCGCAAGCCCGCCCGGCCGCAGGCCGGGCGTTTATAAGGAGGAATCACCATGCGTGTTCTCATCGCAGCCGGCGGCACTGCCGGACATATCAATCCCGCACTGGCCATTGCCGGTGCTCTGAAAAAGGCTGACCCTACCGCCGAGATCCATTTTGCAGGCCGTAAGGAGGGCATGGAGTACCGTCTGGTCACACAGGTGGGCTACCCCTTCCACCACATCGAGATCACCGGCTTCCAGCGCAAGCTCAGCCTGCACAACATCAAGCGCAACCTCATTACCCTGTGGAATCTGGCCCTCTCCGGCCCCAAGGCCAAGGCCATGATGAAAGAGGTAAAGCCGGATCTCGTCATCGGCTGCGGCGGCTATGTGTCCGGCCCGGTGGTGCGCTGCGCCGCCAAAATGGGCATCCACACCGCTTTGCACGAGCAGAACGCCTTCCCCGGTGTGACCAACAAGCTGCTGGCTCCGGATGTGGATATCGTGTTTGCCGCCGTGCCCGCCGCTGTGGAAAAGCTGGGCGCACCGGACAAGACCCTTGTGGTGGGCAACCCCGTGCGGCCGGAGGTGTTTGTACAGGCCGCGAACCGCGAAGCCATCCGCGCACAGCTGGGCGCGGGCGACCGCACCGTCATCCTGTCCTTTGGCGGCAGCTTGGGTGCACGCCGGGTCAACGAGGTGGTGGCAGACCTCTGCGCATGGGAGCAGCACGAGCACAAGCCGGTGCTGCACCTGCACGCCACCGGACAGTACGGCGTACAGCTGTTTGAGCAGCTGCAAAAGCAGAAGGATTTTACCCCCGGCGACAGCCTTGTGGTAAAGGAATACATCAACAATATGCCGGAACTGCTGGCTGCAGCAGACCTCGTCATCAGCCGCGCCGGTGCGCTGACGCTGGCAGAGCTGGAAGCCGTGGGACGCGCCGCTGTGCTGATCCCCAGCCCCAATGTGGCGGAGAACCACCAGTACTACAACGCCATGGAGCTGCAAAAGGCAGGGGCGGCCATGGTCATTGAGGAAAAAGACCTGACCGGCGAAAAGCTGGTGCAGACGGTGGCCGAAATGCTGGCACAGCCCGGCAAGCTGGCCGAGATGGGCAAAAACGCCCGCAGCCTGTCGGTGGACGACAGTCTGGACCGCATCACTGCGGCGCTGCTCAAGCTGGTAAAGACCCCGTGATGCAGACCCGGAATAAACAAGAAGGAAGGTGCGAATGATGCAGCAGAACCGTGACCGCAACGGCAGACCCCGGAACACCAGACCCTATGATCTGAACCGGGATGTGGCGCGCATCTCTGCGCCTTCGCAGGATCATACGCCCCGGAACACCGGCAGCAGCCGCTACGGCTACAACGGCGAGCCGCTCAGCCGCCCGCCCTCCCGCAGTGCCAACGGCAGCGTGCGCTCCTCCCGGGCGGATAACAGCATCCAGTTCCCAACCCAGCCCCAGTCCCAGACCCGCCGTCCGGCGCAAGGGCAGGGGAGCAATACCACCCAGTACCCCGCCGGCAGCCGCCCGGCGGGCAGCAGACCGAAAAACGCGAAGTCCGGCGGCAAACAGCGCCGCCCGGCAAACAATGCCCGCAGCGGGCAGAGCAGCCGGAAAAACCAGAACCACCCGAACGCGCAAAACCACCCGAACCGGCAGCAACCGGCAGGCAGCCAGAACCAGCGCCTGCGCCCGGCGCAGACTGCCCCGCAGCAAAGCCCTGCCCGGCGGGAAAAGCGCAAAAAGCGCAAGGTGACCCGCGCCACCCTGCGCCGCCGCCGGATACTGCGCCGCCTGACCGCCTTTGCCATGCTGCTGTGCGTCATTGGCGCGGGCATCTACCTGACCATGACCATGCTGTTCCGCATCAATTCCATTCAGGTGCAGACCCCGGACGGCAAGCAGGTGACCGAGATCGCGGGCTATTCCGCAGACAGCATTTTGCAGCGGATGGGCGTGCAGCTGGAAGAGAACATTTTCAGCTTTGAGCCCGGCGAAAAGGCCGCTGTGCTGGAGCAGAATTTCCCGCTGCTGGGCTCCATCAAGGTGATCCGGGATTACCCCAACACCGTGGTGGTGCAGGTGACCGAAGCCGTGCCCGCCTACGCGGTGCAAAACGGCAGCAAGTGGCTTGTGATCTCGGACAAATGGAAGATCCTGTCCGAGGAAAGCACCCAGCCCGAGGGGCTTTGCACCCTGTACGGCGGTAAGCTGCAGGATACCGCCCCGGGACAGGCGTTCTGCCTTGTGGAGGATGCGGACGCAGCAAGCGTCTCCGGGTCGGAAGCAGCCGGGAGCGAAAGCACGGCGGACACAGGGGATGCCCGCATGGAAGCTCTGAGCACCTTGGTGAGCAAGCTGGAAGAATACGGCCTGTCGCAGGATGTGACACGGCTGGAAGTGGCAGACACCGAACAGATCGCATTTTTGTATCAGGACCGCATCAGCGTGCTGCTGGGTACGCTGAATGATCTGGATTATAAGCTGGACCGCGCCCGCTATGTGCTGACCAACGCCGATGGCAAGGGCTGCGGCCCCACCGACACCGGGCGGCTGGATTTCAGCCATACCAGCGCCAGCAGCACCCGCAAGATCTATTTTGCACAGGGCGAGCCTACTCTGCCCTCCGGCTATGTGGTGCCGCCCAAGGCCGAGGAACCCGCCCCGGCAGAGGACGCCGCCGACAGCACCGACAGTGCAGAAAGCACGGACAGCGCGGATGCTGCCGACACCACCGAACCGGCAGCTGACGCGGACACCGAGCAGCTGCCCCTGACCCACCCTGACCGCATGACGGCCAACGAAGAAGAAAACCCCATGTAAAGAAGCTTTTTGGAGGAGACTGTATGAAGCTGGAACAACTGATGGAAGGCGTGCCCTTTACCCTTGTGCAGGGCAGTCTGGATACTGAGATCGCAGATATCATCTACGACAGCCGCAAGGCTGCCCCGGGGCTTTTGTTCGTGTGCATCGTGGGCACCCAGCGGGACAGCCACGCGTTTGCCGCCGACTGCGCCGCCAAGGGGGTCAGCGCGCTGGTCATCCAGCACGACATCGACCTTTCCGCCATGCCCGGGGTGACCGTGGTCAAGGTGGAGAACAGCCGCTATGCCATGGCACTGATGAGCGCCAACCTCTTTGGAAACCCTGCCCGCCAGATGACCATGATCGGCGTCACCGGCACCAAGGGCAAGACCACCACCACCCATATGATCAAAAGCGTGCTGGAGGCCGCAGGCCGCAAGGTAGGTATGATCGGCACCAACGGCATCTACTATATGGGACGCCACAAGGACACCGCCAACACCACCCCGGAAAGCTACGAGCTGCAAAAGACCTTCCGGGAGTTTCTGGATGCCGGCTGCGACACCGCGCTGATGGAGGTATCCAGTCAGGGTCTGATGATGGATCGCGTGGCGGGCGTGCACTACGATGTGGGCGTGTTCACCAACCTTTCGCCGGATCATATCGGCCCCGGCGAGCACAAGACCTTTGAGGAGTACCGCAGCTGGAAGGGACAGCTGTTCAAGCGCTGCGATGTGGGCGTGGTGAATATCGACGACGAGAACACCGCCGCCCTGCTGGAAGGCCACACCTGCAAGCTGGTCACCTATGGCCGCGATGAAAAGGCCGACTACCGCGAGACCGGATACGAGCTGCTGCGCACCCACGATTTTCTGGGCGTTGCCTTCCACGTTACCGGCAAGGACGAGATGGACGTCAAGGTGAATATGCCCGGCGAGTTCAGCGTGTACAACGCGCTGGCTGCGCTGGCCGTGGGCAAGGTGCTGGGTCTGCCGGATGCCGCCATCCACGATGGTCTGGGCAAGTGCGTGGTGAAGGGACGTGTGGAGCTGGTGCCCATCAGCAAAAAGTTCACCATCCTGTTGGACTACGCCCACAACGAGGTATCCACCGAGAGCCTGCTCACCACCCTGCGCGCCTACAAGCCCCACCGCTTGGTGGTGGTGTTCGGCTGCGGCGGCAACCGCTCCAAGCTGCGCCGCTACGGCATGGGCGAGATCTGCGCCAAGATGGCCGATTTCTCCATCCTCACCGAGGACAACAACCGCTTTGAAAAGGTGGAGGACATCATCGCGGATATCCGCGAGGGCATGAACAAGGGCAACCCGGACGCAAAGTTCGTGGAGATCCCCGACCGTCTGGACGCTTTGCACTACGCAGTGGATCACGCACAGGAGGGCGATCTGATCGCCGTCATCGGCAAGGGGCACGAGACCTACCGCGACCGCGAGGGCGTCAAGACCCCCTTCCTTGAGCGGGAACTGCTGGAGGAATACGCACAGCAGATCGGGTTGGAATAAGAAAATAATATTATTATTGCGGGAAAAGCCGCTGCACAAAGCACTGTGCAGCGGCTTTTTTGCGCCCTGTGCAGGGGGCTATATAAAAAGGAAGCAAACTGTGACAAAAGTGTAAAAGATAAAAATATTTAACTAAATCCATTGACTTATCCGACGAATTGGCTATAATGGTCGTGTTCGATACCTCACAACTTTTAGGTAAATAATTAAAAACAACCATAGAACATAAAGGAGAACACTACCATGACTTTCGAGGAAATGAAGAAGATCGTTGTCGATACCCTGAGCTGCGATGAGGACAAGGTGACCATGGAAGCCAGCCTGACCGAGGATCTGGAGGCCGACAGCCTGGACGCTGTGGAGCTGAACATGGCACTGGAGGAGGCCTGCGGCGTGTCCATCCCCGATGAGGAGCTGGCATCCCTCAAGACCGTGGGCGATATCTTCAACTACATCAATGCCCATGTCTGAGGCTGACCGAGGCGAAACGCGATGAACAGTATCAAAGACCTGCTGCCGGGCAGTATGCGGGAGCGCACCTTCCAGCTGAAAGCCCGGCGGGATGCGGGTGCCGTGTGGAACGACCCGCAGTTCGTGGAATGCAAAAAGTGCGGACGCCGTGCCACCCGCCAGATCTGGAACAAGGCGCAGTACGTCTGCCCCAACTGCGGGGTGCACCTGCCCATCGGCGGGTACTACCGCCTGAACCTGATTTTGGACAAGGGCAGCTTCCGGGAATTGGACGCCGACCTTGCCCCGCAGGATGTGCTGCAGTTTCCCGGCTACCCGGAAAAGCTGGAAGCACAGACAGGCAAGACCGGCCTGAAGGAAGCCGTCATCACCGCCACGGGGCGCATCGAGGGCACCCCGGTGGTGGCTGCGGTGCTGGACAGTCGGTTCTTTATGGGCAGCATGAGCACCACTGTGGGCGAAAAGATCACCCGCGCCGTGGAGCACGCCACCGCAAAGCACCTGCCGCTGATCATCTTTTCGGCCAGCGGCGGTGCCCGGATGCAGGAAGGCATTTTCAGCCTGATGCAGATGGCAAAGACCTCTGCCGCCATCGAGCGGTTCTCCGCCCGGGGCGGGCTGTACATCAGCGTGCTGACCCACCCCACCACCGGCGGTGTGACTGCCAGCTTTGCCAGCCTTGGCGACATCATGCTGGCCGAGCCCGGGGCGCTGATCGGTTTTGCGGGCCCCCGGGTCATTGAACAGACCATCGGCGAAAAGCTGCCCGCAGGCTTCCAGCGCAGCGAGTTCCAGTACGAGCACGGCTTTGTGGACAAGGTAGTGCCCCGTACCGAAATGCGCGAAACACTGGCGCAGCTGCTGCGTCTGCACGCCTGAGGAGGGAGCGCCTTATGATCAAGGACATCTTACAACAGCTCGCACCGCTGGATGAAAAGATCGCCGCCTTGCGCGGCGACCCGGCGGACGAGAATATGACCGATATCACCAACCACGCTGCCGAGCTGGCAGAGCTTTCCGCACAGGAGGACGCGTTGCTGTCCGGCTGCGGGGCGCTGACTGCAGAGGACAGAGTTTTTCTGGCACGCCACCCGGAGCGCCCCCACATCGACGAGATCGTGGATGCACTCTTCACCGACTTCTTCGAGCAGTGCGGCGACCGCCAGTGCAAGGAAGATGCCGCCATTCTGGGCGGTGTGGCACTGTTCCATGGTCAGCCGGTCACGGTCATCGGCCACCGCAAGGGCAGCACGCTGGAAGAAAACCTGCGCTGCAACTTTGGTATGCCCGGGCCGGAGGGCTACCGCAAGGCCCTGCGCCTGATGAAGCAGGCCGAAAAATTTGACCGTCCCATCATCACCTTTATCGACACCCCGGGTGCGTACCCCGGCAAGGATGCCGAGGAGCGCGGACAGGGCGAAGCCATTGCCCGCAACCTGATGGAGATGAGCGGCCTGACCGTGCCGGTGATCGCAGTGGTCACCGGTGAAGGCTCCTCCGGCGGCGCACTGGCGCTGGGTGTGGCAAACCGCATCCTCATGCTGGAAAATGCCGTCTACTCGGTGCTGAGCCCCGAGGGCTTTGCCAGCATCCTGTGGAAGGATTCCTCCCGCAGCGGCGAAGCCTGCGAGATCATGAAGCTGACCGCGCAGGATCTGTACAAGGACGGCATCGTGGAGGAGATCATCCCGGAGCCGGTGGGCGGCGCACAGCGTGCCCACGGGGTACTGTTCGGCAATCTGGACGAGGCACTGCGGCGTCAGCTGCGCAGCCTTGACCGCATGAACGGCCGTCAGCTGGCCGAGCAGCGCTACCAGAAATTCCGTCAGATCGGAGAAATGAGGAAAGCATGAAGGGTTTGCGTCTGATCGCCACCGGCGGGGCTTTGCCCGGCCGCACGGTCACCAACAAAGAGCTTAGCCGCACCGTGGATACCAGCGACGAGTGGATCACCACCCGCACCGGCATCCGCACCCGGCACTACTGCACCGAGGGCGAAAACGCCGCCACACTGGCTATTGCCGCCGCAAAGCAGGCGCTGCAGCGCAGCGGCCTTGCCCCGGCAGACATTGCCTGCTGCGTCTGCGCCACCCTTTCCGCGCCGGACGCCACCCCAAGCGTGGCCTGTCAGGTGCAGGCGGCGCTGGCGCTGCCGGAAAACCGCCCTGCACTGGACGTGAACGCCGCCTGCTCCGGCTTTTTGTATGGCACGGCGGTGGCGCGCGGCCTGCTGGCTACGCTGGGCGGACAGTACGCGCTGGTCATCGGTACCGAGGCGCTCTCCCGCCTGATGGACCCTGCCGACCGTTCCACCTGCGTGCTGTTCGGCGATGGAGCCGGTGCGGCGGTGTTTGAACTGAACGACACCTCAGCGCCCTTTGCCATCACGCTGGGTGCCCGGGGCGATGCCGCCATCCATGCCGGCGGCCCCAGCCGCGCAGGCTCGGCACCCATCAGCATGGACGGCAGGGCAGTGTTCCGCTTTGCGGTAGATGCCCTGCCCAAGTGCCTGCACACCGTGCTGGACGAGACCGGCCTTACGCTGGACGGGCTGGACTGGGTGGTCTGCCATCAGGCCAACAGCCGCATCATCGACCACTGCGTCAAGGCGCTGCACGCCGACGGTGCAAAGTTCTACAAAAACATGGATCGCCACGGCAACACCAGTGCTGCCAGCATCCCGGTGGCGCTGAACGAGCTGGCTGAAAGCGGCCAGCTGCACCCCGGCCAGACCCTTGCCTGCATCGGCTTCGGCGGCGGTCTGACATGGGGCGGCATGATCGTGGAATATAAAGGATAAAGACCATGAAACTTTTAAACGAGATCTTGGGGACGAAATACCCCATCATTCAGGGCGGCATGGCCAACATTGCCACCGGTGAGTTTGCCGCCGCCTGCTCCAACGCCGGTGCACTGGGCATCATCGGTGCAGGCGGCATGAATGCCGATATCCTGCGCCAGAACATCCGCCGCTGCCGGGAGCTGACCGACAAGCCCTTTGGGGTGAACATCATGCTCATGCACCCGCAGGCAGATGAGTTTGCCCAGATCGTGGTGGAGGAAAAGGTCGCCGTGGTCACCACCGGCGCAGGCAACCCGGGGAAATACGTTCCCATGTGGAAAGCTGCCGGCATCAAGGTGATCCCGGTGGTGGCTGCTGCCGTGCTGGCACGGCATCTGGAGCCGCTGGGCATTGACGCCGTCGTTGCCGAGGGCACCGAGAGCGGCGGCCATGTGGGCGAGATGACCACCATGGCACTGGTGCCGCAGGTGGTGGACGCGGTCAGCGTGCCGGTCATCGCGGCGGGCGGCATTGCAGACGGCCGTCAGCTGGCGGCTGCGCTGGCACTGGGCGCTTGCGGGGTGCAGGTGGGCACCTGCCTGCTGGCAAGCGAGGAGTGCCCCATTCACGAAAACTACAAGGCCGCGCTGCTCAAAGCCAGGGACAGTGACACCATCGTTACCGGGCGCAGCGTAGGCGCACCCGTGCGGGTGCTGAAAAACCGCATGAGCCGGGAGTATGTCCGTCAGGAAAAGGCGGGCGCGGACAAGATGGAGCTGGAAAAATACACGCTGGGCAGCCTGCGCCGCGCCGTCTTTGAGGGCGACACGGTAAGCGGCAGCCTGATGGCCGGTCAGGTGGCCGGAATGCTGCACGAGGTACGCCCCGTGGCGGACATCCTTGCCGACCTGTGGCAGGGCGGGAGGCAGCGCATCGCCGCGCTGAACACCGAATGCTGACCCTTGGCGGCAAGCCCCTGCAAGTACCCATTTTGCAGGGCGGCATGGGCGTGGGCGTCTCGCTGGGTGGGCTGGCCGGTGCGGTAGCGGCCTGCGGCGGCATGGGGTGCATCTCCACCGCCGATGCAGGTTACCGCGAGCCGGATTTTGCCCGTGACCCGGCGGCAGCCAATCACCGCGCCCTGACCGCAGAGATTCAAAAGGCCAAGGCCATTGCCGGAGGTATGGGTCTGGTAGCCATCAACGCGATGGTAGCCACCCGGGACTATGCCGACGCCATCCGCACCGCTGTGGCGGCGGGGGTGGATGCCGTGGTCTCCGGTGCGGGTCTGCCGCTGGAACTGCCGGGCATCGTGGGCACCAAAGAGGTGGCCATTGCGCCCATCGTATCCAGCGCCCGGGCGGCAAAGCTCATCCTGCGCCGCTGGGCAAAGGGCTTTGACCGCACCGCCGATTTTGTGGTCATCGAGGGCTGCAAGGCGGGCGGACATCTCGGCTTTGCCGAGGAGGACCTGCTGGCCGACCGCTGCCAGACCTTGGACGAAATTCTGCCCGGGGTGCTGGCGGAGGTAAAACCCTACGAGGAGCAATACGGCCACGCCATCCCGGTATTCGTGGCGGGCGGCGTGTACACCGGTGCCGACATGGCACACTTTACAAAGCTTGGCGCTGCGGGCGTGCAGCTTGCTACCCGCTTTATCCCCACCTACGAGTGCGACGCCTCCCAGACCTACAAGGACGTGCTGCTGGCGGCAAAGCCGGAGGATGTGCGCATCATCCACAGCCCGGTGGGAATGCCCGGCCGCGCGCTGAACACCCCGCTGGTGCAGGCGCTGGCCGAGGGCAAGCGCTTCCCGCCCAAGCACTGCGCCCGGTGTCTCAAGACCTGCGACCCCGCCGCCGTGCCCTACTGCATCACCCACGCCCTCATCGAGGCGGTGAAGGGCAATGTGGAGGAAGGGCTCTTCTTCTGCGGCGAAAACGTGGGCAGGCTGGACCGGATGCGCACCGTGCGCGAGCTGATGGACGAACTTGTGACCGAATGGAGGCAGAATTTATGAAGCTTGCCGTACTTTACGCCGGTCAGGGTGCGCAGCACCCCGGCATGGGCAAGGAATTTTACGAAGCATCTCCCGCCTTCCGGGCGGCCTTTGACAGCGCAGCGCTGGATTTTGACCTGCACCGCGTCTGTTTTGAGGACCCGGACGGCGTTTTGAACCAGACCGAATACACCCAGCCCTGCATGGTGGCCTTTGCCTGCGGTGTGACCGCTGTGCTGGCGGAAAAGGGCGTAAAGCCCGCCTATCTGGCGGGGCTTTCGCTGGGCGAATACTCCGCGCTGCAGGCAGCCGGGGTGTTTACCGCAAAGCAGGCCATCGAGCTGACCGCCTTCCGGGGCAAGGCCATGGCCGAAGCTGCAAAGGGCCTTGACTGCGGCATGACCGCCGTGCTGGGGCTGGACAGAGAAAAACTGTCTGCCTGCTGCGAACAGGCTGCAGAGACGGGCTGTGTGCAGATCTGCAACTACAACTGCCCGGGGCAGCTGGTCATCGGCGGTGAGAAAGCCGCTGTGGAGCAGGCCGCTGCGCTGGCAAAGGAAGCCGGTGCCCGCCGCTGCATCCCGCTGAAGGTCAGCGGCCCCTTCCACACAAAGCTGATGGCTCCCGCAGGGGATGCGCTGGCACAGCGCTTTGCGGGCGAAAACTTTGGCACCATGGAGACGCCGGTGCTGTTCAACTGTCTGGGGCATGAAAAGGCCGAGACCGACAGCATCCCGCAGCTGTTGGTAAAGCAGGTGCAGAGCAGCGTTTACATGGAAGATACCCTGCGCCGTCTGGGCGAGCTGGGTGTGGACCACATTCTGGAGGTCGGCCCCGGCAGCGCCCTGAGCGGTTTTGTGAAAAAGACCCTGTCCGGGGTGGTCTGCACCGCAGTGGAGACCCCGGAACAGCTGGATGCGGTGCTGACCGCATGGAAGGAAGCAGAATGAGCGAAGAAAAGCTGACCCGCGCCGCCATCGTTACCGGCGGCAGCCGGGGCATTGGCCGCGCAGTGTGCGTGGCACTGGCAAAGCAGGGCTGCAATGTGGTGGTGAACTACTGCCACGGCGCAGAGCCTGCGGAGCAGACGGCAGCGCTCTGCCGCGCCGAGGGCGTGCAGGCGGTGACCGTGCAGGCGGATGTATCCACCGCCGAGGGCTGCAAAACGCTGTTCGATGCCGCCGCCGAGGCCTTTGGCCGGGTGGATGTGCTGGTGAACAACGCGGGCATCACCCGGGATAACCTGATCTTGCGCCTGACCGAGCAGGATTTTGACGCGGTGCTGGACACCAACCTGAAAAGCGCCTTTCTCTGCTGCAAGGAAGCTGCCCGCCGCATGGTGCGCCAGCGCTATGGCCGCATCGTGAACCTTTCCAGCGTGGTGGCGCTGCGCGGCAATGCCGGGCAGACCAACTACGCCGCCAGCAAGGCGGGGCTCATCGGCCTGACCAAGAGCCTTGCCCGGGAGCTGGCCGCGCGGAACGTGACCGTGAACGCGGTAGCACCCGGCTTTATCGACACCGACATGACTGCCGTGCTGCCGGAGACTGTGCGCACCGGCATGACGCAGGGCATCCCCGCAGGCCGCGCAGGCCAGCCGGAGGATGTGGCGCAGGCAGTGGCGTTTTTTGCCGCAGAACAAAGCAGCTATCTCACCGGGCAGGTGCTCTGTGTGGACGGCGGCATGGCAATGTAAAGGAGAACCCTTATGGAAAAACGCAGAGTTGTGATCACCGGCCTTGGCACGGTGAACCCGCTGGGCAACAATGTGGCTGACAGCTGGGCAGCAGCCCGTGCCGGTAAATGCGGCATCGGCCCCATCACTCAGTTCGATACCACCGACTTCAAGTGCAAACTGGCCGGTGAGGTAAAGAATTTTGACCCCGAGACCGTGGTGGACAAAAAGGAAGTCCGCAAGATGGCGCGCTTCACCCTGCTGGCACTGGGCGCTGCCGCCGAAGCCATTGCAGACAGCGGCATCGATACGGAAGCCGAGGGCAAAAACATCGGCGTCATCCTGTCCAGCGGCATCGGCGGTCTGCCCACCATTGAGGAGCAGCACGCCCGCGGCGAGGAAAAGGGCATGGAGAAGGTAAGCCCCTACTTTGTGCCCATGGCCATTGCCAACATGGCAGCGGCGCAGGTGGCTATCCGCTTCGGCCTGAAGGGGATGTGCACCTGCCCGGTCACGGCCTGCGCCGGCGGCACCAATGCCGTAGGCGACGCCTTCCACCGCATCCGGGACGGCTACGAGCCGGTGATGGTCTGCGGCGGCGCGGAGAGCTGCATCAGCCCCTTGGGCATCGGCGGCTTTACCAGCATGAAGGCGCTCTCCACCGCCACCGACCCGGACGCTGCCAGCCTGCCCTTTGATGCCCGCCGCGGCGGCTTTGTCATGGGCGAGGGCAGCGGTGTGCTGGTGCTGGAGGAGCTGGAGCACGCAAGGGCACGCGGGGCACACATCTACGCCGAGGTGGTGGGCTACGGTGCCAACTGCGATGCCTACCACTTTACCGCACCGGCTCCCGGCGGCGTGGGCGCCATCGACTGCATGAAGCTGACCTTGGCAGATGCGGATATCGCACCGGAGCAGGTGGACCACATCAACGCTCACGGCACCGGCACCCACATGAACGATGCCTGCGAGACTGCCGCCATTCACGCGGTGTTCGGCGCACACGCAAAGGAGATGACCGTGGTCAGCACCAAGAGCATGACCGGCCATCTGCTGGGCGGTGCGGGCGGCATTGAGGCCGTGTTCACCGCGCTGGCGCTGCGGGATCAGTTTGCACCGCCCACCATCCACTACGCCCAGCCCGACCCGGAGTGTGATCTGGACTATGTGCCCAACACCGGACGGCAGCAGGAGATGCAGTACGCACTGAGCAACAGCTTGGGCTTTGGCGGTCACAACGCCTGCATCGCCCTGCGCAGATGGGAGGGCTGACCCGTGGCAGAACCCCGTACCGTACGTGAAAACGCCAACACCCTGAGCAGCGTGCAGATCGCGGAGATCTTGCCCCACCGCTATCCCTTTGCCCTCGTGGACCGCATTCTGGACTACGAGCCGGGGCAGTGGGCCATCGGCCGCAAGTGCGTCACCCGCAACGAGGAATTCTTCAACGGCCACTTCCCGGCACAGCCGGTCATGCCCGGCGTACTGCTGCTGGAAGCGCTGGCACAGACCGGCGCTGTGGCAGCGCTGAGCCTGCCGGAAAACAAGGGCAAGCTGGCGCTGTTCGGCGGCATCAAGAGTGCCCGCTTCCGCAGGCAGGTCGTCCCCGGGGATGTGCTCACTCTGCACTGTGAACTGGTGCAGCAGCACGGCGCTGTGGGCGTAGGCAAGGCTTCGGCATGGGTGGACGGCAAGTGCGCCGTCACCGCAGAGCTGACCTTTGTGCTGACCGAAGCAGCAGAATAAAAACAGAAAACGCTCCCGTTCATCCCCTGTGGCGATGAACGGGAGCGTTTGATTTACAAAGCGCTTACAGCTTCTTGCCGGTCAGCAGCTCATAGGCTTCCAGATACTTGGCAATGGTCTTGTCAATGACATCCTGCGGCAGGTCGTAGTTGCTGTCGGGGTTGGCCTTCAGCCAGTCGCGGACAAACTGCTTGTCGAAGGAGGGCTGGCTGTGACCCGGCTCGTAGCCCTCCAGCGGCCAGAAGCGGGAGGAGTCCGGAGTCAGCATCTCATCGCCCAGCACCACGTTGCCGTCCTCGTCCAGACCAAACTCGAACTTGGTGTCGGCAATGATGATGCCGCGGGAAAGTGCGTACTCGGCGCACTTTTTGTACAGCGCGATGGTGTAGTCGCGCAGCTTGGTAGCGTACTCCAGACCGTGGCCGGGGAACTGCTTTTCCAGCACGTCGATGCTCTGCTCGTAGGAGATGTTCTCGTCGTGGTCACCGATCTCTGCCTTGGTGGAGGGGGTGTAGATGGGCTCGGGCAGCTTATCGGACTCCTTGAGACCCTCGGGCAGCTGGATGCCGCACACCTTGCCGGTCTTTTGGTAGCTGGCCCAGCCGCTGCCGGTGATGTAGCCGCGCACGATGCACTCGATGGGCAGCATGGTCAGCTTGCGGCACATCATGCTGTTGCCGGTGAACTGGGGCTGGCGGAAGAACTCCGGCATATCCTGCACATCCACGCTCAACATGTGGTTGGGCAGCAGATCGCGGGTATAATCGAACCAGAACTTGCTCATCTGGGTGAGCACGGTACCCTTTTTGGTGACCTTGTTTTTCAGGATGACGTCAAACGCAGAAATGCGGTCGGTGGCAACCATGATCAGGCTGTCGCCATTGTCGTAGATCTCGCGGACCTTGCCTTCTTTGATGGGTTTGAACTCAGTCATAATCAAACACTCCATTTTTCCATGTTCTCGGCAGCGCAGCAGCGCAGCGCAGTTCTTACCCTACTATTCTACCATACTGCCGCGCGGTTTAAAAGGAACAGAATAAAAGAAAAACGGGCAAGTTTTATGTTTTTATCGTGAAAAGTGCGCAAAAAACAGCAGGAAATTTCGGCGTTTTGACGATAAAAGTCGTACTTTATCCCCAAATGCACGCACCTTTGCAAAATGCAGTCATGGACAACCGCCGCCAGTTGCGGTATCATAAGAATATAAGAGAACGTGTGCCCCTGCAAGGGGGCACGACAGCAGATGAGGAGGTAAAGAGTATGGGCAAATTTCCCAAGGGCTTTTTGTGGGGCGGCGCTACCGCCGCCAACCAGTGCGAGGGTGCATGGCAGGCAGACGGCAAGGGTCTTGCCACGGTGGATGTGACCCCCTTCGGCCCGGATCGTTTCCCGGTGGCAACGGGCTATATGGAGATGCTGGATTGTGACGATGCGCATTTCTACCCCAGCCACGAAGCCATTGACCTGTATCACCATTATAAAGAGGATATCGCCCTGTTTGCAGAGATGGGCTTCAAGTGCTTCCGGCTGTCCATTGCATGGACGCGCATCCTGCCCAACGGCGATGACGCCCAGCCCAACGAGGCGGGGCTGGCCTTCTACGACAGCATTTTTGACGAGTGCCATAAGTACGGCATCGAGCCGCTGGTCACCATCTGCCACTTTGACACCCCCATTGCGCTGATCAAAAAATACGGCGGCTGGAAAGACCGCCGCATGGTGGACGCCTACGTCCACTACTGCGAGGTGCTGTTCGACCGTTTCAAGGGCAAGGTGAAGTACTGGCTCACCTTCAACGAGATCAATATGCTGCTGCACCTCTCCTTTACCGGCGCAGGGCTGGTGTTCTATCCCGGCGAGAACGTGGAGCAGGTCAAGTATCAGGCTGCCCATCACGAGCTGGTAGCCAGCGCAAAGGCGGTAAAGCTGGCGCACGAAAAAATGCCGGACGCCATGGTGGGCTGTATGCTGGCAGCGGGACAGTTCTACCCCCGCACCTGCGCCCCGGAGGATGTGCGGGCGGCGCAGGAAGCCGATCGGGACAACTACTTCTTTACCGATGTGCAGGTGCGCGGCGCTTACCCCGTGTGGGCTAAAAAGCGGATGGAGCGTGCCGGGGTGCAGCTGTGCACCCAACCGGAGGACGACCGCACGCTGCGGGAGGGCACGGTGGATTTTGTGTCCTTCAGCTACTATTCCAGCCGCTGCATCACGGTGGATAAAGAACTGATGGCGGCAGAAAATGCGGAAGGCAACGCTGTGTCGGCATCGGTGAAGAACCCCTACCTGAAAGCCAGCGAGTGGGGCTGGGCCATCGACCCGGTGGGTCTGCGGGTGACGTTGAACACCATCTACGACCGGTACGAAAAGCCCATGTTCATCGTGGAGAACGGTCTGGGTGCGGTGGATACCGTAGAACCGGACGGCTCCATCCACGACAGCTACCGCATCGATTACTTGCGGGCGCACATCAAGGAGATGGAAAAGGCCGTCAACGAGGACGGTCTGCCCCTGATGGGCTACACCACATGGGGCCCCATCGACCTTGTAAGCGCTTCCACCGGCGAGATGAAAAAGCGGTACGGCTTTATCTATGTGGACAAGGACAACGCCGGCAACGGCACCCTTGCCCGCAGCCGGAAGGACAGTTTTTACTGGTACAAAAAGGTCATTGCTTCGGACGGCGAGGACTTGGCTTGAGCCAACGCCCCGGCACTGTTTGCGGAACAGCAGCGCCGGGGCATCCATGTGTGAGGACGAACCGATAACGGAGAAAATTTATGACACCACAAATCATTGCACACCGCGGTGCTTCCTATCTTGCACCGGAAAATACCCTGACCGCCTTTAAAAAAGCCATGGAGCTGGGCGCGGACGGTGTGGAGATGGACGTACAGCAGACCAGCGATGCCGGGCTTGTGATCCACCATGACTATATGATCGATCTGCACACGGATATTTCCGGTAAGATCTACGATATGACCATGGGCGATCTAAAGACGCTGGATTTCGGCAGCTGGAAGGATGTACTGTTCAAGGACGAGAAGATCGCTACCCTGCAGGAGGCCATGGAGCTGTGCAGGCAGATGCCGGGGTGCACCGTGCATCTGGAGCTGAAATCCACCATGGACAACGACCCGGACTTTGTGCCCCGGGTGCTGGAGGTACTGCAGCAGACCGAGATGGTGGAGCAGGTGATCCTTGTCTCCTTCAACCACGCGCTGCTGCGGCAGGCAAAGCAGCTGCTGCCGGAACTGCGGGTAGGCGCGCTGGTATACGGCGAGCTGGAAAGCCTGCTGCTGCCGCCGCCCATCATCTGGAAGGATCTGGGGCTGACCAACGGCATGGACGAAATGGAAGCCATGGATACCGCCCTGCCGGAGAGCGCAGCAGATGAGGAAAACTGCAGCTGGATGACCCGCTGGATGAGCGACAAGGTAAGTATGCTGCGGGCAAGCTTTCCCGGCGAGAGCCTGAACGAGATCTACAAGAACTTGATGGCGCAGCGGGATCTGCCCGCCTATATCCGCAGTCTGGACTTTGTGCCGGAGTGGGTCAGCTGCGAGTACCACACCGCCTACAAAAACGCCGGTTTCATTGACGAACTGCACGAGATGGGTATCAAGGTGTCTCTGTGGACGGTGGATATGGAAGATACCGTCCGCAGTCTGCTGCGTACCAGCGCCGATGCCTACATCACCAACCGTCCCGACCGTGTGCGGGAATGGATGGAAAAGGAGCAGGCAGCAACGGCTGCCGGCAAATAATGTCAAGCAAAAAACACCGTCGTGCCTGCGGGCACGACGGTGTTTTTTGTGTAATGCGCCGTTATTGCTGCTGCACCAGCTCGATGAACACGTTCATCTGCGGGGTCACCCATTTATCCCGGTGGTAGAACAGCTGCCGGTGCATCATGACGGTGCAGTCCGGCACGTTCAGCCGCGCCAGACGCCCCTCGGCCAGTGCGCTGCGCACGATATACTCAGGCAAAAAGGAAAGCCCCATGCCCTGCTCCACCATCTGGCACAGCAGCGCGGCGCTGCCCAGCTCCAGATAGGGGTGGATGGCAAGACCGTGCGCCGCCATGCACTGGTCCAGCGCGTCCCGGTAGCTCATGCCCCGCTCGGTAAGCAGGAATTCCTGCCGGGGCAGAAGGTCCAGCGGGATGGTGTTTTCCTGCGCCAGCGGATGCTGCGGCGGCGCAATGAAGCACACCGGCTCCGGTACGTCTGCCGCCAGCACCAGCGCAGGCTGCAAAAGGGGCTGGTCCAGCGTGTAGACAAGGTCTACCTGATTGGTGCTCAGCAATTGCAGCATCTCGTCCGTGGAAGCGGTATGCAGCACCAGTTCCACCTGCGGGCAGCGGGCGTGGTAGCGCTGCAATAGTCCCGGCAAAAAGGTGCTGCATACGGAATCCGCCAGCGCAATGCGCAGGCTGCCCCGCACCTGCTGGGCGGGCTGCAAGGCGGCCTGCGCCTGCTGGGCAGTTTCCAGCAGGGTGCGGGCGTAGCCTAAAAAGGTCTGCCCGGCATCGGTCAGACGTACCGTTTTGCCCACGCGGTCAAACAGCGGGGTGCCCAGTTCGGCTTCCAGCTGTGCAATTTGGGAGGACACCGCCGACTGCGAGTAGCCCAGCTGCCGCGCAGTGCGGGAAAAGCTGTGCAGCTCGGCGATGTGCAGAAAGGTGTTGACAGTCCGCAGTTCCATGAACAGCTCCTTTTATAACAGGGTGATGTCCCGCACGGTGAGCTGATCACCGTCCACGGTAAAATGCACCTCCAGCCCGGCAAACTCCATGCCGTACACCCGCTGCGGGTCGTGCTGGTAGGAGGGGCGGGGGTCACTGGCAAGCACGCCCTGCAAAGCGGCGCGGTCGGCTTCCGGTACGGTCTGCCACAGCGCTTCAGGGCAGGACACTTCCAGATGGTGGGCGCGGGTCTGCCCGGTAAAGCCCTCGGCGGCGTCCGGGTGGCAGTCGGCGTAGGGGATATAGGGCTTGATATCGTAGATGGGGGTGCCGTCCATCAGGTCGGCACCGCGCACGATGAGCACCGGCCCCACGTCCGGGCGCTGCTCAATGGCCTCCAGCTTAACGCTGGAAAGTCCCAACGGATTCGGCCGGAAGGGTGACCGGGTGGCGAACACGCCCACCCGGGTGTTGCCGCCAAGGCGCGGCGGGCGCACGGTAGGGGACCAGCTTTCCCGTACTGCGCCGGAAAACTGCCATACCAGCCAGATGTGGCTGAAATCCTCTAACCCGCGCAGGGCATCGGGGTTGCGGTATTCCGGGGTAAAGATGATCTCGCCCCGCAGCTCTTCTACCAGCCCGCTCTGGCGCGGGATGCCGAACTTGGTGGGAAAGGCGGTATGGATATGGGCAATGACCTTCAGGGTCATGGCTTCGGGTGCCTGCTGCATGATGAACTCCTTGCTCAATAGATCTTTTCAATGGGACAGTCGGCGGGGATGCCGTACCGGCTGCGGAAGGCCTGCAATTCCTGCGGGCTGCGGATCAGCTGCACCTCAGTAAAATGGCCGGTGTGCAGATCCTGAAACCCGGCCACCTGCTCCCCGGTGCAGATGCTGCACCGCAGCACCGGTTTCTGGGCGGTGGGGTCGTAGGAGGGGGACATTTTCTTTTTGCCGAACACAGGCTGCTCCTTTCTCTCCTTATCTTATAGGCCGCGGCAAAGCCCCACGGCCTTGCCCTCGATGTGCAGCTCCGAAAGCTGCTCTCCGGCGTAGAACATGGGCGGGCATACGGCGGCGTTGTCCGCCAGCAGCATCACGGCATCGCCCTGCCGGTGGAAGTGCTTGAGAGTGGCTTCCTCGCCCACCCGCACGGCGGCGATCTCGCCCTGCTCCACCTCGGGCTGGCAGCGGATGCAGACGATGTCCCCGTTGCATATTGTGGGTGCCATGCTGTCTCCGTGGCAGGTCAGAGCAAAATCCGCGTGCCATGCGGCAGGCACCCCGATATAGCACTCAATATTCTGCTCGGCGGTGATGGGCGTGCCGCAGGCGATGGAGCCGATCAGCGGCACCTGCACCATGGCAGGCAGCGGCTCAAATCCCGGGGGACAGGCGCAGGGTGCGCCCAGCCCCAGCAGGGCGGCGGGGGTGGTCTCCAGCGCCTGCGCCAGTTCCTCTACCTTGGACTGGGGCAGGTCGTTGATGCCTTTTTCCAGCTTGGTGATAGAGGAACGGGAGCGGTAGCCCATGCGCCGGGCAAGCTCCTCCTGCGAAAGACCCAGCTGCTCCCGGCGCAGACGGACACGGGTAGATAGATCGGACATGGCAGTTCTCCTAAAAACAATGCGTTGTAATGTGCGATAGAATGTTCTGGGTTGAGTATAGCAGAAAATTTCCTGAAAATCAACAATTCCCGCGCGTTTTGGGAATTTTAGGTTGACAACAAATCAACAACGGAGTATAATACAACCAATGATTGTTGCAAATGCGGTGAACTACAAAAAAGGAGCGAAGCCATGGCAAACACAAACCTGATCTACACCTACATCCAAGACAGCGGCTACAAGCTGCAGTATGTGGCCAGTGTGCTGCACATCAGCAGCAACACCCTGCGGCACAAGTTGCTGGGCGAGACCCAGTTCAAGCTGGACGAAGCCGAGCGGCTTTCCACCATGCTGGGGCTGACGATGGCCGAGCGGGACGCCTGTTTTTTCGATGCCGAGAACCGGTTCTCGCGCAGTGCAGCGCTGGAACTGCCCAAAAGGGGGAAGCGCCAGTGACGCAGGAACAACGAAATCTGACCCGGAACGCTCTGCGCAGGTACGGCGAGCGTCACTGGGCGCGCACGCCGGAAAACCGCCGCTGGCAAAGTGCCATTGATGAGGGCATCGACTACTATCAAGCGCACGACCCCATGCGGGCAGATCTGCTGCGGATGCGCTTTTTTGAACAGCGCCCGGAGGACGAGATCTTAGAGCAGCTGCACATCGGCCGCACCACCTACCAGAAGGCGCTGCAGGATCTTTTGAGCACTATCGCCGTCTACGCCGCCCAGCGCGGCGCGTTCTGAACGGAAATAACAGTGAAAAGTGCCCCGGAAACGCTCACGGGCGTTTCTGGGGCACAAACGTATAATAAAAGGAAACCTTCCCATAAAACAGGGCTGCTGCACCGTGTTTCGTGCAGCAGCCCTGTTTTGGTTATTTCTTTTTAGCGTCCGGATCCTCGCAATGGCTGTGGCAGGAGGCGCAGTTGCCGCTGCAGCCCTCGCCCTTCCAGCCGCCCTGTCTGGAGATCCAGACCACAGCCAGCGCAAACAGCACAGCCAATATTACCAGCGTGATGATCCCGCGAAGTGTCAGCATATTCATCCCTCGATTTCTCTTATGCAGCTTTCTGCCCCCAAGTATACACGATTTGCAGGCAAAGAGCAACAGCCTGCCGCACATTTTTTGTGCAGGGCGCAGCCGGTGCGGCTGCCCGGCGGCAATGCTGCACGACCGGTGTTCGGCGCAACATTTTTGCAGCCAGAAAAAAGGTTTCGAAAAAAGTAAAAGTTTTTCAAATTAGGGCTTGCATTTCGGCAAAGGCCGTGCTATAATAATCACGTTCCAGTTCGGAGCGCACAACACAAGCGAATATGGAGGATTAGCTCAGCTGGTTAGAGCACCTGCATCACACGCAGGGGGTCTGGGGTTCGAGTCCCTAATTCTCCACCATACAGTTCGTACTCGAACCCGATTCTTTATGAAAAAGGGTTTGGGTACGTTTTTTGTTTATCGGAAGTTCTGCGGAAGGACTACTCGGAACGGTAAACGAGCAAAGGCAGGGTATCACTATGATAGTGGTATCCTGCCTTTTGCTTTGCGGAATCAAGTTCGCTTTGTGCGAACTTGGTCGTCCCCCTATATGGCGCGTTTGGGAGTAGTCGCTGCGTACGTGCGTACCGGGAGCCTGTACACCTCTGACAAGGTGTAACACACTAGACTTTGTGCCAAAGTCTGTGTGCCAAGGGGTCAAGCCCCTTAGAATCCCTGCGGAGCGTGTACGCACGTACGCAGAAAAATGGCAAAATTTCACTATATCGGGGTGTTCTTTCATGGTGGAGTGTGGTATACTCGGCTTAGCCCAGTAAATCGGAGTTTGACGAGGTAAAAGAATATGAATGGAAAACATCTATTTCTTACATCTGCAGGGTTGACCGATAAGATGAAAGAGAAATTCTTTGATATTATTGGAAAGTGTCCGAAGGATGTGAAAGTGCTTTATATTCCAACAGCTGGCATTGAAACAGATGGTGCAAGAGAGTCGCTTGCAATATGTTTTCATGAACTCTTTCTAATGGGAATTCAGTACGAAAATATATTAGTGTACAATCTGGAATTAATTCTTTCAAAAGACTATCAAAGAACCTATTCTTCGTATGTTACAACCCCGTTTATGCTTACAAGGCTATTAACTTTTGAAGAATTAAACCAATTTGATGCTGTTTTTGTCAGTGGTGGTGATGTATCTGTGCTTTGTCGTGAAATGTCTAGAACTGGTTTTGATAGAATACTTAATAATGCAATTAAAAACGGACTTATATATGTCGGAATCAGTGCAGGAAGTATGTATGCGGCGGGAAATTTAACAGATGGATTACATATTATTGACAATCCTATTATCCCCCATTGGAATGGTTCTGAAACAACAGTATTACCGAACGGCAAAGATGAGATTAAGCTTGCTGATGGAAAAGCTGTTTATGTAGAGGATAATTACATGAGTGTAATATGATGCACATGTAGGATTAGTCAAATTCCAGTTTGCCGTACTCGTTCCAGCAGGGTTTGGGGCAGGCACGCCCCAACAAGAAGCTGTCCCAAAGTGGCAAGAATTTTCAAGAATTGAAAATTTGTGGCCACGGGACGATTCTTGCTCTCCCCTTTTTCGCTGCGTTTCGCAATTTTCACATTTCAATCTGCTCGCAGATTGTTGACAAGCTGCGCTTGACCCGATACTATAAAGGCAAGTCGAATACGCGCCAAGGAGGTGCAACCATGACCGCCGTGATCTACGCCCGCTATTCATCCGACAGCCAGCGTGAAGCGTCCATTGAGGGACAGCTGCGCGACTGCAAGGACTACGCCGAGAAGAACGGCATCACCGTGGTCGGCACCTACATTGACCGTGCCTACTCTGCCAAAACGGATGACCGCCCAGACTTTCAGCGGATGATCAAGGACAGCGGAAAGAAAATCTTCGACGTAGTTCTGGTCTGGAAGCTGGACCGCTTTGCCCGGAACCGATTCGATGCCGTGAACTACAAGTACCAGCTGGAAAAGAACGGTGTCCATCTGGTGTCTGTCATGGAACCCATCTCGCAGGGGCCTGAAGGCATTATGGTGGAGAGTATGCTGATTGGCATGGCGGAATACTATTCCGCCGAACTCGCCCTGAAAGTGGCGCGCGGTGAGCGCGAAAACGCCCTCCAGTGCAAGTACAACGGCGGTGTGGTGCCGCTGGGCTTCACCATTGGCAAGGAGGACAGACTGTACCATATCGACCCGGAGACGGCTCCCATTGTGCAGGAGATTTTTACCCGGTACGCCAACGGCGAGCCTGCCGAGAAAATCGCAGCATCCCTGAACGAGCGAGGGCTGCGCACCCGTACCGGCAAGCCTTTTGTCAAGAACAGCTTCTTCCAGATTTTCCGGAACCGCCGTTACATAGGTGAATACCGATATAAGGACATCGTGACACCGGGCGGCATTCCGGCCATCGTGGACGAGGACTTGTTCGACCGGGTGCAGCAGCGTTTCGAGCAAAATAGGATTGCCCATGGTCGACCCGCAAAAGAGGATGTGAGCTATCTGCTGACCACCAAGCTGTTCTGCGGCAAGTGCGGCACCCTGATGGGCGGCGAGAGCGGCACCAGCCACATGGGAAACACCTACTATTACTACAAGTGCGGCAACGCCAAACGCCACGGCAAGGCGCACTGCGACCTGAAAGCTATCCGCAAAGAGCCGTTGGAACGGTTCGTGGTGGAGACTGCCATTAAGGTGATTTTCAGCGATGAAATCATCGAACAGCTGATAGATTTGATTATGGAAGCCCAGCAGCAGGAGAACACCCGACTGCCTGTTTTGAAAGACCAGCTCCGGGATACAGAGAAGCGGCTGGCAAACCTTCTGGAAGCCATTGAACAGGGCATCCTGACCCCGACCACCAAGCAGCGGCTGGACGAACTGGAAGCCCGGAAAGAAGCTCTGAACACCAGCATTCTGGAAGAAGAGCTGAAAAAGCCCGTCCTGACCCGCGAGTGGATGCGGTTCTGGTTTGAAAAATTCCGCAAGGGTGACATGAGAGACATGGAGCACCAGCGGCAGATCATTGATACCTTTGTCAACTCGGTCTACGTCTTTGACGACCGGGTCGTGCTCAATTTCAACTTCACGGACGATTCCAAAACCATCTCCCGTGAAGAGGTGTTGGGTTCGAGTGCTGTGGAGAATGCTCCACCAAACGTAAGGCCGTTTACCTGAAAAGGTAAGCGGCTTTTTCTTGTACCTACGTGCTTTTTGATATGCAAAAGTGAAGCGGATTCACTTTTGCATATTGATAATGAAACGTGTAGGAGGCCCCCTTTTCAGTCGTTTGTAGCAAGTTTGTAGCAGATCTGTAGCAAAATTCGGAGAGGAACGGCAAAATGACCTCAGAAACCCGATTTTTGCAGATTTTTGGGTGTAAAATTTTATCCTTGAATTTTGTGCAGAATGACGACGGTGCTTTTCATTCGGATTCTGATGCCGTATAATAAAGAAAAAGATCATGGATGAAAGGAGAAATCGCTGTGCGCTACACCATCAGGCATTTTGATTTGCCACTGCTTACCTTTGAAGCAAACATGGACAGTGCAGATACTGACCTCCATATTATAAAGGTCTACGAAGAAAACCGTTCCTTTCTACCTTTGAACCTGACTGTATCAGAAGATGGTGTAGAACGCTGGCTGCGGCATCGCACAATTCCGAAGAACCGAGCGTATGTAGACGCTCTGCTCTCTAAGGTGGGGCTTTCTTTGAATCGACCGCTTGGAATTATTGCAGCCAATAAAGGTCTTTCACTCAATGATTGCTTTTGGGTAGATGCAGAGGGCTCCGGTGACACCTTTGAAAAAGTAAATCTTTACGATAACCGATTCAGTCAGGTGCTGGCAGCAATCGCCTTTACAGGATATGGCAGCAGCATACGAACTTCGCTTGCGTCCTGCCCGGAGTTCTCGACCAACGGGATGCTGCCAAAATGCTGGCGCAGACAAAACGGAAAAATCTATCTTTATAAAGGTGGCACGTCAGGGTTCAGTAATCTGGGATTTGAACCGTACTCGGAACTGTACGCTTATCAAGTTGCACAGGTGATGGGCGTGAATGCGATTCGCTACACTCTGACGAAAGACCTGAAAAAGACGCTTTGTTCCAAGTGTGAGCTGTTCACCAGCAAAGAGTATTCTTATATTCCCATCGGACAGCTTGTGTCCAAAGGTGGAATAAAAGCAATTTTTGCGTATTATCAGACGTTAGGTCAGAACTTTGTGGATGCGCTGGAAGATATGCTGGTCTTTGATGCGATCATCTGCAACACTGACCGCCACTATGGAAACTTTGGCGTGTTGGTGGATAATAAGACCAACACGATTGCGGCACCTGCACCGCTGTTTGACCACGGAAACTCGCTGTTCAGTCTGGGCGGAACGGATCTTTGGGACAACCAGAAAGCATTTGATGAATATGCCCGCACACTGCTTCCGCTTGCATACGATGATTTTTTTGCAGCTGCAAAGAGTGCAATGAAACCTCGTCACCGTGCAATGCTCCATAAGCTGCTGGATTTCCATTTTGACCGCAGAGCGACACGTTATAATCTGCCGCCAAATCGCTTGAAGATGATCGAAAAAGAGGTACAGCGCAGAGCAAGAGTACTTTTAGGGTAAAAAAGAAAACCGTCAAACGTGAGAGATTTTTCTCTCATGCATTGGCGATTTTTTGGTTTGTGGGGATTATTCTTCTGGTAGAGCCAGAACTTCATCTTTGACCAGTTGATTGGCCGAGTCAAAGGCTTCAATCATCTGGTTGGCTTTCGGATGGAGATAGACTTCATCCAGCGTTTTGGATTTGGGCGTGTGCCCGACAGCACGTTTCAGGATATCTTTGTTGACACCCGCACGGTCACAAAGGCTGGCGTATGTATGCCGGGTGGTGTAGGGCGTATAAGTGGCGAGCTTCCCGGCAAACTCCGGTTTACGTTTGCCGTTTTCGTCGTAAGGATTTGGCTGGATGCCGATTTCCTCCAAGAACGGATAGAATTTGCGATTACGCCAGTTCTTTTCGTTCCAGAATCCACCTTTTCCGTTAGGAAAGAGTGGGCCGTTTTCCACAGAGGTGGCATACGCATGTTCAAAAATCGGGATTCCGAAGTCAAGAATGGGAATGATGCGGTTGCGTCCAGCTTCGGTCTTGCAGCCGCCAATCAGATAAGCGCCGGATTCCGTGCGGTGAAAATCTTCGTGTTTGAAGTGCAGCAGCTCATAGATACGAACTCCACAGGCCAGAAGAGCAATTACCATCTGCCCCGTGGGAGTGTTCTTCTGGCTCAGAATCAGCGTTACCTGTTCATCCGTGAAGATTTCACGTTCCGGCGATTTACGCCCCTCAACTTTCAGGACAGATGCAAGGTTGGCATCCACGACACGCCAGCCAATGGCTGTGCGATACAGCTTGCTGATAAGAGTACGCTCTTTTTCCAACATGCTCTGAGACAGGCCATCATCGGCCATTTTATCAAGGATGTTTTGGAAGTCCTGTGCATAAAGGGCTGCAATTTTGTAATACCAAAGTGGTTTTAGGTATTTCCATGCCAGATCATACAGTTCACGGGCCTTATCAGAACGGCCTTTGTACTCACGAGATTCCAGAAAGATCTCGTGAATTTTTGCTAAGGTGGAATCTTGATATGGTGTAGCAGGGCGTTTCATCATTTCAGCACGAACCGCTTCGGCTTCTTCACGGGTGACATAAGTGCCGACAGTTTTTACAACTGTAATACCTGTGTGAGGGTCAGGGATTGGCATACGGAGCAGCCACGGCTTACGGCGTATCCCGGACATTCGTGTGATGCTGCCATTGCCAGATGAGACTTTCAGCCGGGGCGATTCTCGTTTGGCTGGAACGGCCAGTTTGATTTGCTCCTTTGCTAAAGCCATCAGATACTCGTTGATGCCCTTCAAGATGAAGTCCACATTTGTCCCTGTCATGGCAATGCTGCCGGACAGGGCTTTTTTGTAGGTCTCGGTGTCGATGTGGTGCTCTTTCAAGAACACCAGCCGGATGCCCTTATGGTAGAGGTCTTCGTACAGAGCAAAACCCTCTTCTGCATTTCTGGACATTCGGGACACCGAATCGAACACCACCATATCCCCAGATTTTAGAATCCGATAGAGCTTCAGCCATTCCGGGCGAAAGATAGATGTACCAGTGTAGGCTTCCTGTACGATATGGGCAGTCGGATACTCGGCCTTGATATTGCGAATCTGACGGTCAATGCTCTGCTTTGCCGTAGAGATGCGGCAATAGCCATAGATGTTCATGAGTCTCCTTTCTGGCTCAAAGATAACGAGCGACATTTTTAAGACTGTGTTTTGCACCTTGAAACGGCCTGAAAACGGCTGGTTTTAATACAAAACAGAATATACGGTATTTTTAATACAGCTTTAGTGGGCATAGGCAGTCATAAAATCAGAAATGGTAGTACACGGTTTGTGATTGGCGGTGTCCTCGCCATCCAAAGGAGCGTAGTTCCAGTCGGTATCCTCGTCAATATATCGCCGCCCATCGTCCGGCAGGTCCAGCGGTTCCGCAAGGATAATGGTGCCCCAGTGGTTGACCATCACAAAGGGTGCGATTTCACAAGGGATGCCCCGGCACTCATCGTCGTGCCGGACATCGTAGGCGTACAGACCATCCGGGATGGTATCTCTCTTGATGCGGATGCTGGTGAACAGCGCAGGCTTTCCGCAAACCGTGATCTCTTCGTAGTGTTCGGTCATTGCATTAAAGGTCATAATCTGTCCTCCTTAGATTTCAATGATAAAAGCTCTGAATTTCTCTTTGTAGAAATCCATTGTACTCTGCGGCAGGGAAGTCAGATTCCCTTCGTTGTCACATCCGGCCAGAAATCCCGGCCCAGCAAGAACATCGGCTCCATCCCACAGCGGACGATTGAGCGGCAGGCCAAGCAGCTTGCCTTCATCATTGCAGACCAGTGTGACCTCTGAACCGGTATCACTCAATGTGATGCATTCGATCAGCCCGCCTACAAATTTCTGCATGGCTTCAAGGGTGTTGTCCAGATCAATCTCCTTTGGCAGCTCCATTGGCAGGAGCGCAAGGACTTTGATTTTTTCTTCTTTCATTGTGTGCCTCCAAATAAAAACAGGACAATCCAAATGGATTGTCCTGTAAAAAGTGAAAGGGAGCATCCGAAGATACTCCCCAGTAGATAATTATTTTTTTCTTACCATGCAACGTTTTTTGAAGAATGCGATGCCATAGCAGAGGATGTCATCATAGTCATCCCGGAAGTCCGCTGCATACATCCGGTCATTGATTTGCTGAATGGCAGTATCGCAGGCATCTGGCAGAGCATCCAGAGTTTTGGCATACTTGGCTTCAAAAATTGCCACGCGGCCATTGCGGATATCCTTTACAATGACATCGCTGCGCCCCTCGCCATGCTCTTTGTTGGATTCTACCACATAGCCAGCACCAGTAAAGATGCCTGCAAGGAAAGCGTGGTAAAAATCCTCCCGGTAGTCGTGGTAGCTGATGGTCATACGCAGCAGCTTGGTCATCTCTTTTGTCAGAGCTTCGTTGTTTCCGCTCCAGACTGCATCAAACAACGGGCTGCGGTTCCATGCCTTTGCACTGTCATCAAACCATTTGCTTACAGTGGTTTCAAAAATTTCCCGAATCTCTGCATTGGGAATCATCAACGCAGAGCAGCCATCCGGCAGCGAATCCGTCAGATCCTTATCCCGCACCTTGGTCAGATAGCCTGTCAGATACAGCACACTCCAAAGATTTTCCTCAGAGGAGTGCAGATAATCGTAGGTCAGGTTTTCTTCAATATGCTGAACAATAGAGCCGCCAGCCATCAGAGTTTCAAGCTTTGTGGTGATATTGTCGCCTGCATAGTCGATGAAAGAACGGATGATGGCGTTATCACTGGTGTTTTTCCAATAGCTTTTCGGCTTCTGTGCTACACCATACTGGAAATCCCGCAGATAACTGATCACATCCCACGGACAATAAATGTCTGCATCGCCAAAATGATAACCGTCGTACCATGCCTTGATTTCAGCAGACTGCGATTCAAGACCAGCATCTTTCAGCATTTGATCTACATCTGCCTGTGTAAACCCAAAGGATTCGCTCAACCGGGGAGAAAGAATCGTATCCGAGACAAAATTGTTCGTCCCGGTAAAAATGCTTTCTTTGGCAATTTTCAGGCAGCCAGTAACCACAGCAAAGTCAAGCGAAGTGTTGTCTTTGAGCGTGGTGCTCATCATAGCCCGCATCACGTCCAGCATCTGCGAATAATATCCGTTGCTGCTGGCTTTTGCAATGGGAACATCATACTCATCCAGAATGACGACCGCCGATTTTTTGAAATGGATTTCCAGCATCCGGGTCAATAGCAAAAAGCAGCTTTTGGTTTCATCTATGGATGCAGTGCGTCCCAGAATCCGCTTAAAGATGCCTTTGTCATCGTCAGAAATAGCATCGTCGTCCAAAAGAAACTGATAATCCTGAAATGCAAATGCCAGCTTCATGCACAGCATTCCATAGGCACTTTCAAAGGTCAGACCGTCCGTATCCTTGAAAGAGAAAAATACCACAGGACACTGGTTCATCCATTTTTTGCAAAGTTCTGTATTTTTGGAAATCGCCAATCCCTCAAACATCTGCTTGCTGTCTTTGCGGATGTCCAGAAAATTTGCGAGAGTGCTCATACCAAGGGATTTTCCGAAGCGACGAGGGCGAGTAATCAATGTTACTTCAGCGATACCTCCGCTAAGAAGTTCAGAAATCAGATTGGTCTTGTCGATATAATAATACCCGCCTTCTCGAATCTTTTCAAAATTCGAGATTCCAACAGGAAACATTAAATCTTTCATGCAATGCTCCTTTCCGCTCACAGAGGAGAGCTTTCAGAACTCACTACTGTAAGTGTACCATGAAATATAGAATCATACAAGAATCAAGTGACATCGAAATAGAGCAGTTTTATTATGCTACGTTCAATCTGGTGGCTTTGTAGCAGTCGGCGCACATTCCCTCATGGGTGGCGGCAAATTCTGCCGCCTGCATGATGGAGCCATCTTTCAGCTTGACCCTCTTGATAGGCTGGTTGCACCGGGCACAGATGCAGGGCACAGGCGGCTGTTCCTGCTTCGGGGCAGCAGATCTCGGTTTCGGCTGCTTTTGCGGTTCTGCATCCGGCTGCGGTGCAGCATCTTCCGGTAAATCCTCTCCGGCATAGACATAGAGGCCAAGGCCAAACATAGCGAGGTTCTTCACCAAGCACCGCATGATGGCTTTATTCACATCGAACATGGAGGCTGCTTCTACGGTGCGCTCTTCCATGCCGATCTTTTCACGGCGGCGGGTCTGCGGATTGTAGTCCCATTTCGGGGTGGTGTAGGTGTAAGGCACAGCTTTCATGGCTTTGTTTGCGCCATCCAGTACAGGCAGCCACATTTCATGCGAAACGCCCTCAATCGTGACCGAGGTATACACCATGAAGCCGGTTATGGGGTCATAAACATAGGGCAGGCCGTTGAATTTCTTGACCTCGTAGCTGGCAGCGGGATACAGCTTCTTCACCTCTGCCCAAGCATACGCCCAGCTTACATATTTCAGTTCCGTGCTGCCGGACTTTTTGACTTCCAGATGATCTTTGAAGTCAATAGCAAATAATTTTACGAATGGATTTTCCATATGAATGCCTCCAATTCTGATAAAGAAAAAAGGGCACAACAGCGTCAACTGTTGTGCCCCATGATGTGAAAATTACGGATTGAGCAGAAAATCAATGATGTTTCGATGAATGATTCCGTTTCGGCTTAAATTCGCCAAATCACCACTGATAACATACTTAGGATAGTTGTCGTGCAGCCGCTCAAGATTACCGAACTCCCGTTCTTCATCGGCGGGAGTGATCAGGTAAGCAACCTGAATATAGAGCTTTTCATCTCCACGGTAGCAGATAAAATCAATTTCGGTGTCGTCCAGCTTGCCGACCTGAACTTCATAGCCACGGCTCCGCATTTCCAGATATACGATGTTCTCATACAGCTTGTTGCTGTCAAGTTTTTCGCTTTTCTTGATAACGTTCCGCAGGCCGAGATCGACTGCATAGTACTTTTCTGTGCTGGACAGGAGCGCTTTTCCTTTGATATCATAGCGGCTTGCATTCAGAAGGATAAAGGCTTCCTTGAAATAATCAACGTAGTTCAGTACGGTAGCAGTGGTTGTCTTGATTCCTTCCGAAACCATGCGTCCACTGATATTACGGGCAGAAAACGGATTGCCGATATTGTCCAGCAGGAATGCAAGGACATTACGTAATGCGGTCTGTTCGCGAATATTGTGGCGCAGCATGATGTCACGGACAATGATAGCCTCGTAAAGATCGTCCAGATAGGTGGTGATTGAATGATCGTCAGGGAGGAAGAAACGCTGCGGAAAACCGCCGTACTTCAAATAGTCTGCGAAGAGCTTTTCATCCGAAGTATAGGTTCCGTTTTCAATGCATTGCTGTTTTGCTTCGGCCAGCGAAAAGGGGAAAACCTGAATCTGGATGTATCGTCCGGAAAGATAGGTTGCCAATTCGCCGGAAAGCAGCTTGGAATTGGAGCCGGTCAGGTAAATATCACAATCGAAATCGACACGAAGAGAATTGATTGCAATCTGCCAGCGCTCCACCTCCTGAATCTCATCCAGAAGAATATAAATTTTGCCGGTGCAGCCTTCCGCTTTTTTTGCGATGTAGTCGTAAAGCGTTTCTGCAGTACGGGTGTTGCGGAAGCGCATGGACTCAAAATTGGCCTGAATAATGTTCTGTGCGGGAATGTTGCGCTGGAGGAGCACGTCCTTGATCTGACCGAGAAGGACTGTTTTTCCACAGCGCCGGATTCCAACCAGAACTTTGATCAGATCCTGATCGATAAAAGGAATGATCTTATCCAAATAACTTTTGCGCAGAACCATCGTGCATCACCTCATATTCTTATCTTAGCATACAATTATTATTGTGTAAACAGTATTGTGCTTTTCTATTAAACAAAAATAGCTGAAGCGCAAATTTTGTGTGCCTATAGGCGTACAAAAATTATGCTGCATGGATAATGGTAAACCTGCGGCTGCTTACATTCTTGCTGTACCGATTGAAAATATCGGGCTGTTCTTTCTTCAAACGCTGGGAATCCACACGCTTGCTTTCGGAGGATACCCACGATACCTTATAGCCCGGTGCTGTGCCATAGGCAGCATCCTGCATTTGCAGCTTGACCTGTTGCTCGATAGCCGTTTTCTCCTGTTCCATCTGCTCGATTTGGGTGGAAAGCTCCTGTCGCTTGTCCAACAGATTACGGATGGGATTCAGATCGGCAGTTTTGTTTCGATCATCTGCAGAGTATAGCTGATTGATCTGCTGTGTATCCCCCTCGCTTCCGGTAGGTACAGGCGGAATTTCGGGCATTACGTTGTATTTCCAGAAGTGCTCTTCCTTGGCAATGAGGTTGTTCAGAACTTCTTTGTCGGTTGTGATTTTGTGAATCACCAGCTCCTTCCCGAAAATCAGAGCAGCAATGTACCAGCAGTCAAAACCGCTGACAGCCAGATAGTGATTGACCTGAGCCATGTAATGTGCAGGGATTTTGCCATCCGCCCACTTGTCCGCAGAGAAAGGCGAGACCGTCTTGCACTCCAGTCCGGCCTTCTGCCCAACGATCAGGCGGTCAAAGTCTGCCAGAAGCAGCGGATGTTCCTCGCTCTGGTAGATGGCATTTGCCCGGCGTACTTTCAGACCGGTGGCCTCGGTGAAGCGCTGCGCTACATAATCCTCCAAGTCACGGCCCTGCCGCATAGCCTCATTATCGATGTTCTCAATAGTTTCGCTGTTTTTGTCGCAGTAAACCTGAAATGCCGAGCGGTAGGGATTCAGGCCAAGGATAGCCCCGGCATCCGTGCCGGTAATACCGCATTTGCGGTAACGGAGCCAATCTTCTTTGGACAGGTTCAAAGTTGAAATCAATCTTTTCATGCGCTTTGCATCCTTTCTTTCATAATAGATTCGGCAAGAATGAAGTCATATTCCACCAAGTCTTTCATGATGGTGGAAAAGTCGGCAGCTAACGAATGGCAAGAGCCAACCCACAGGTCATAAAGAAAATCCAGAATATTATTTTGCACCCTGAGATGGTTCCAGTAGCGCTCCTCTAGTCTGCCCTCGGATTCCAAAACAATAATGGCGGTGCTGATGGTACTTTTCATCGTGATCTCATAAGCCATGGTAACGCTGATTTCAGAAGCACTCTTCTCAACGTTGTCAAAGAATTCCGTGAATTCCCTGAAAATGCGGTTATTTACATCATTCATGGCTTGCTCCTTTATGCTGCTGCCAGCACCATCTTGTAGGCTTTGTCGATCATGGGGTTGCCCTCTGCGGTGCGCAGGAACAGGTTCTCGTTGTAGTTTTTGGTCTTGCGGAGAGGGTCTGCGTGGGTAGCAAAATCAGAGACTGCGTTGATAAAGCGCCAACCGTTCTTGCCGACCCATTCCAGATCCGGTGCGTTGTAGTAGCGAGCCTTCAGCTCTTCCTGCAGGCGCAGATTATTCTTCCGCTGGCAATCGGACAGGTCCTCAGAAATCGGGAAAAACTCATTGATGAACTCCTGCACCTTGTGATCGGATAAATCGATGCGAGCCAGCTCTTCGCCACGGTTGCCAAGTTCAACCATATAGTTGCTGGCCAGCTGCAGGGTTTCACGGGCATCCTGCACGCGGAGCAGAACATTTTCGGTGTGGCGTGCAGTCCAGCTGCGCTTTGCTGTATTCAGCGCAAGGTTCAGAGTATTCTGGCAGACCACGCGGATTGGAGTCATGGCCACTTTCACACCAGAACTGCCGTCATGACTGTTGAAGATCACAAGATATGGTACTACTTGATCTCCAGCAATAAGATATTTCCTCGGAAGCCTTGCCAACATCCAGACCTTTCTGCCGCCCTGCAGGGAACCGGCAGTTTCATAAGTGACACCTTCACCCAGCAGGTCATCGGTGAACTGAAATGCTTCTTCGTTCTGCACAATGCGGTAGCGGTCGGATACCACACCCAGAACAGCATCATCAGTGCTGCGGACATTTGCGCGATAACCGGGGATCATAGCACCCGTGCCGGAATAGATATTACGGCTTTCCACCTGCCAATCCAGACCGGCCAGTTCCAAGGCTTCACGGCTTGCAGGGGCATCCATAATGATACGGCCAAGGCCGTGCCAAGGGGTCTCACGGACAGAGAACATCGTTTCAACATTTGCGGGCATAGTAAAATCTCCTTTTCAGTGTACTGTGATCAATTGTTGTTTTCCATTTCTTCAGCGATGCGGACGAGGACCTCCACCAGGACGGTGCCAACCTCTTTGACGATTTCGGACCAAAAGTTCATAAGGCTTTCTCCTTTCTGCGCAGCTGCGCTTTAAAATACGATGGTAATAATGATAGTGATGGTGCGGAATAACAAAATGCTCACCTCCAGACATAAAAAAGCCCCTGAGTCTTTCGACTCAGAGGCTATGAATCATGATTATTATATCTGGGTGAAAAATGGAAATTTGAGAAAGCTAAAGAGAGGGATTTATCATAAAAAATTATAATGCCGGACGAATTTGCGCTAAAAGAAGTTGGTCCGCCGGAAGCCACGGAACAGAATCAAGCTCCTTTTTAGTCAGCCAGCGTGCAGCCTCGGCTTCTTTCAGCACCAGTTTGCCGGAGACTACCTCACACCAGAAACAGTCCATGGAAAGATGAAAGGTCGGATAATCGTATTCAATGGTGTCGATGAGGTTGCCTACCGCGATCTCGGTATCCAGTTCTTCCCGGATCTCTCGTTTCAGTGCCTGCTGCGGGGTTTCACCCGGCTCGATTTTGCCGCCCGGGAACTCCCATCCGCCCTTGTACTCGCCGTAGCCGCGGGCAGTGGCATAAATTTTATGTTTCGTCTGAATATCGTCGCAGATCACGGCTGCAACAACGCGAATCATTTTCATGAAAATCTCCTGAATTATTTTTCATAATAGAGCGGACAACCCAGTTTTCTCAATTTGGATTCGATTGCTCCTGTAGAACGTTTTAGAATCAAAGAAATTCGTTTGACGCTGTTTCCCTGCTGGTGGAGCCGCAATAATTCACGTTCTTCTTTTTGCGACCATGCTGTTCCAGCGCGAGAATAACGCTCCGCCTTTTTGTTTCGAGGAAGAGACTTCAGATATTCAGTGGTAGATTCAATGGAGCAATGTTCCAATACGATTTTTAATGCTTCTTGAATTTCTTCCTGAGCACAACTATCATTTTCAGACAGAATCCAACCGGTTAAAGGATTAATACCTTTTGCAAGAGTTTCAATTATGGTTCGAGCCAGCATATCGTCCATAGTATGTTACCCCACGATCAATTTGTTGGTCTTTTTGAGGAACTTTGCAGGGATCGGGCGGTCCAGCTTCCATGTGATGTTCATGGGGCGGGAGCCCTCGTGCTTCACATAGTTCACCGTGCCCAAATAGGTATACGCCCCTGCACCGCCAAAACGGGCATCTGCCTTGAACTCGCGCACGAACAGCAGAACCCGGCTTCCTTTTGCCCGGTGATGGATGTACCGCTGCCCGGTGGCAGAGTTTTCGGCGGTGGTGCTCTGGCTCTGCCAGTGGAACAGGCTTTCGTTAATGGAATAATCCTTGTACATGGTGCTGGGAGAGTAATCCTTGTCCGCTTTGTTCAGGGTCACAAAGAATACGTCCAGCTGCTTTTCCGGCAGCCACTTCACGCCCTCGCGGACGGTAGCAGGCTTCAAAAAGTCCAGTGCTACCAGCAGCTGGTCGCGGGTATAGGTGCAGTGCAGGTCCAGCGGACAATCAAAGCCTACATCCACCGGCTCGTCGATAAAATCAATGCGGTCATATTGATACTGCAAAAGTGCCTGCAGTTCCCCCAGCAAAACGGGACTATCCGAGAGAGCATACAGGTTATCGAGAACTTCTTCATCCTCCCAGCTTTCTGCAGTTTTGCCCCAGAGGGTCACATAAAACATTTGCAGCATCCGCTGCTCTACCGGCGGCAGGGCTGCAAAGTCGGTGTTATCCAATTTTGGCAGAAGCCCCAGCAAAAAACGAATCCACCTGCGGGAATCGATGACCGCAAAGCGTGCAAAGGCTTTGGTCATAGTTTCTTCCAAAGGTTCTGCAAAATCTGATGCCGCCCCTGCACGGACGCACAGCCTGCTGAAGCAGATCTTTTTGCTGTAAATCGCACGCGGGTCAAAATGGTAGTAGTCGAGGAAGTTCCCGAGTGTCAGGGGCAGACCGGTATCCTCGGTAAAGGCAGCCGCCCGCGCCACAAGCCCGGAGGTGCGGTCATAGGAGGCGCTGATATTATCCAGCACATACTTTGCGGCAATTTTCTCCAGCTGAATGTAGCAGCCCTTAGGCGCAGAGACAAAGCCCTCTTTGAGCTCCCGACTGACGCTGCGGGTGGTATTTGAGAGCAGTGCTGCGAATTTCTCCTCAAAATTATACTTTTTATTGGCCTGCCCGATGAAATCTAGAACGGTCAGGCAATCCTTGTTTTCTGCCAGACGTAAGCCGCGCCCCAGCTGCTGCAAAAACACGGTCAGCGACTCGGTAGGGCGCAGGAACAGCACCGTGTTCACCTCGGGGATATCCACGCCCTCGTTGTAAATGTCCACTACAAAGAGGAATCGGAGTTTCCCGGAAACCAGTCGCTGCTTGGCGGCGTTGCGCTCCTCGTCAGGAGAATCGCCGGTCAGTGCCATAGACGGGATGCCGTGGGTATTAAAGTAGCGCGCCATAAATTGGGCATGAGCGATGGAAACGCAGAAGCCCAGACCCTTCACGTCGTCGATATCAGTGACATATTTCAGGATGGAGTTCACCACAAGGTCAGCGCGGCGCTCCGCCACCATGCCGCTGAGGGTGTACAGGTTGGATAGCTCATTTTTATCGTAGCCGCCGGTGCGCCATTTCAGACTGCTCAGATCTGCGGTGTCGGTGACGCCGAAATATTGGAAGGGACAGAGCAGTTTCCGGTCAATGGCCTCCGGCAGACGAATTTCGGCGGCAATACGCCCGCCGAAATAGTCCAGAACGCTTTTGCCGTCCATGCGTTCCGGGGTAGCGGTCAGCCCCAGCAGGATCTTCGGCTGATAATATTCCAGCAGCTTCTGATAGGTGGGTGCAGCTGCATGATGGAATTCGTCTACAACGATGTAATCGTAGAAATCCGCTGCCGTTTTGGCGGCAAGCTCCTGAGAATTGAAGGTCTGGATGGAAACAAACAGATGGTCGATGCTGTCGGCTTTGTGGCTGCCCACATACAGTTCGCCGAAATTGGCATCCTTCAGCACCGCCCGGAAGGTGTACAGGCTCTGCTTCAGGATTTCCTCCCGGTGTGCCACAAACAGCAACCGGCAGGGCTGCCCCGGATGCTGCCTGCAGAAGCGCTTGTAATCCAGTGCGGAGATCACGGTTTTGCCGGTGCCGGTAGCGGCCACCACCAAGTTGCGATTATACCCCCGAACGGTGCGCTCGGCATCCAGCCGGTCCAGGATTTCCTGCTGATAGGAATAGGGCAGAATATCCAGGGTATAGATCCCGCTATGGTCGGCCTCGCTGCATTTTTCGGCTTTCAGAGCACGGGCCAGCCGCTCCCGCTGCCCTTCATCGTAATATTCAAACTCGCTGGAGTTCCAGTAGCTTTCAAAGGTGGCTGCGATCTTTTCAATGGTCTCCGGTAGGTCCTTTCGGGTCACCTTGACGTTCCATTCCAGACCACTGGAAATTGCTGCGTTGGACAGGTTGGAGGAGCCTACATACGCCGTAGTAAAGCCGGTGCTCCGGTAAAATACATAGGTCTTTGCGTGCAGGCGGGTACGTTTGGTATCGTAGCTGACCTTGATCTTTGTATTGGGCAGCGCGCGCAGCTCCTCGATGGCTTTTACGTCCGTAGCGCCCATATAAGAGGTGGTGATGATGCGCAACTCACCGCCGCTTTGCGCAAACTGCCGCAGCTCGTCCATGATGAGGCGTAAGCCGCTCCACTTGATAAAGGAGACCAGCATATCAATGCGGTCGGCGGAAACGATCTCCTTTTTCAGCTCCGTGTACATCTGCGGCTCATGGATAGCGCCGGTAAACAGGGAACTTTGCGCAATGGAGGTCTCCGGGCGGTCAAGGTCCTTTGCGCTTTTTCCTGTAGCAAGGCGCGGGTCATTCTGCTGCAAAAGCGCAAGAAGCTGCTCTGCCCGCTGATCAACACCGAGCGCGGCAAAGTCAGCTTCCTGTGTGGTGTTCTGGATGGTGGTCACGATCTGATTTGCCAGCTGGATCTGCGCCTCGATGCCGCCGCCGTTGTCCTGCACGTTCTCAAGACCCTTCTGTACCACGTCGGTCAGATACTGCGCCAGCACCTTGGCAGCCTCTGCTGTGTCGATGGGCGCAGTGGACTTGCGGGCTTCCGGGATCTTCGCAAGCTCGCTGTTCAGCGCGTTATTGATGACCTGTTCGTACAGTCCGGGGTAGAGCATAGGTGCACTTCCTTGCCGTTTTCTTTTATTATAGCGTCCGTTAGAAGAATATTCAATGATCGAGGGTATGAGATATGCTTTGCGATTCTCTACCACTTAGATCAGGGTGACGACTCGTATGATGTCAGCCTTGCGCAGTTTGCCACAACAATGCATCCTTTCAGTCCGTATTCAGCCAATTTTAGCTCTAGTTAAACATGAGCGTTATCGGGAAGAAAATAACAGTATTTATATTTCGAACAATAGGAGCGGAACCTTGAAAAGAGACTCCACGCTTATTGTTGAACGAGTGGGAACGGTGTATTTGATATACAAAAACCATTCCGAGATTTGTAAGACCTTTGCATTGATTTCGTTCGTTTGTTAGAGTAAAATAAAAATGGTTTATTATAGACTGCCACATCCGTGAAAGAGCGATGTTGAGGGTTACTATGGAATACGTATCAATTAAACAAATCTCTGAAAAATGGGGCGTTTGTGCAAGACGAGTGCAAACCCTATGTACAGAAGGCCGCATCAAAGGAGCACAGCGCGTTGGACATCAATGGATCATTCCGGCAGATGCTTCAAAACCAAAAGATGCTAGAGTCAAGAGCGGAAAATACATTAAATCGAAGAATGAAAATGGAGAAGATATAGATGAACAGAAAACCATATAGTGCAGGAGCCGTGAAATTTTCATTCTGGTTTGTTGAGTTTCGGAAAACGGTTCAGTTGCTGGCAGAGGGCAAGAGCTTTTCGGATATTAAGCTCCTGAACGAGCAGGAAAACATTTATAGTGCATCCACAAAGGCACGGGCACAGATGATCTACTCTACCGTCACGGCACGCATAAAGATGCTAGACCCCAGCTTTTACCCGGTTTTCCTGAGCAGCGATATTGCAACGCAGAAGATGTTTGCGCTGGTAGCAGCACTTGCACACGATACGCTTTTCTTTGACTTTGTGTACGAAGTTGTGCGGGAAAAGATGATCCTTGGAGTGGACGAACTGACTGATGTGGATATCCGGGTGTTCTTCAAGGACAAGCAGGCGCAAAGCGAGAAAGTAGCAGCCTTTCAGGACTACACGCTGCATCGGCTGGGAGCGGCATACAAAACGCAGCTCTACGAGGCAGGAATGCTGGACGGAAACAAGGGCAGCTCACGCAAGATCCTGCGCCCGATTTTGGACATTGCGCTGGAACGCTGGCTGCAAGACAATGGATATGCCATTATGGTCAATGCGCTTACGGGGGTAAGATAAGATGGAAACTGTGAATGGATGCCTGAGCGACCGGCTGGATGAGATGGAAGCGGCAATCCGAAAAACGTCCTTCCGCAAGGGAACCGGCAGAGCCAACGAGGTGAACTACTGGGTTTTCGACTATCCACCGGAAAAAGAGCTGGAAGTTCGTGCTCGAATCGAGTATATGAAAGGCAAAAATGCCCGTGGCGATGATGACTTTGATCTGGTGGTATTTGATCTCTACGATGTCATCATTGATTTTCTGGAGAAGAAGCGCTTTTTGGAAAAGTGTTATGACTTTGAAAAGAAAAACGGGATGGAGCGGATCACCAAAGCGGTTACCAACGCCATGAAGATCAATGACAACGACAGCCTCATCGTGCAGTATATCAAGGAACATACGCCGGAGAACGCCATCGTGTTTTTGACGGGTATCGGAAAGTGCTATCCGATTTTGCGGTCCCATAAGGTTCTGAACAACCTGCATCAGGCATTTGTCCGCTGCCCGGTCGTAATGTTCTTTCCGGGCACCTACAACGAACAGGAACTGATCTTGTTCAACGAGATTAAGGACGATAACTATTACCGGGCATTCCGGCTGGTGAAATAAAGGGAGGATACAGTAGCTATGCAGATCAAGGAGATGTTCCGTAAGGAGATCGACCGTGAACTTCAGGGTGTTATCGTAGTCGGTCAGGGCGCAGAGACCAATGTTGCACAGGAACTGGAAGAGTATGTGGTGACTCGTGAACTGCAGCGGCACTTTGCGGATTTTTTTGCGGCTTATAAAAAAGGTATTCTGGGCACCACACCGAAAATGGGTGTATGGATCTCCGGCTTCTTTGGAAGCGGTAAATCTCACTTTCTGAAGATCCTGTCCTATCTGCTGGAAAACAAGCAGGTGGGCGATAAGCACGCACTGGATTTCTTCATCGACGATAAAAAGATCACGAACCAGATGGTTCTGGCAGATATGAAGTTGGCAGCAGACACGCCAACGGATGTGATCCTGTTCAATATCGACTCCAAAAGCGAATCCAACAGCAAGGAGAACAAGGATGCCATCGTGAACGTGTTCCTGAAGGTGTTCAACGAGATGCAGGGCTTCTGCGGCTCCATGCCCTACCTTGCGGATCTGGAACGCCACCTTGCTGAGGCGAACCAGCTTGCTGCGTTCAAGGAAAAATTTGAGGATGCCTATGGCGATGCGTGGGAGGATTCCCGGCAAGACTTTGATTTTATTCAGGACACCGTTGTGGAGGTTCTGGTGGATATGGGCATGAGCGAGCCCGCCGCCCGCAACTGGTGCGAAAAGGCAATGGAGCCCTACCAGATCAGCATCGAGGACTTTGCCAAGCGTGTGAAGGCTTATCTGGATAAGAAGGGCAGCAACCACCATGTTGTCTTTCTGGTGGATGAGATCGGTCAGTATATCGGCGATGACTCCAAGCTGATGCTGAACCTCCAGACAGTGACCGAGGAACTGGGCAAGGAATGTCAGGGCAAGGCGTGGGTCATTGTGACCTCTCAGCAGGATATCGACTCCATCACTAAGGTGAAGGGCAACGATTTCTCCAAGATTCAGGGACGCTTTGACACCCGTTTGTCCCTGTCTTCTGCAAACGTGGATGCCGTTATCAAAAAGCGTATTCTGGAAAAGACCGACACCGCAGCCCAGAGCCTGCGGCTGATCTACGACCAGAAGGGCACCATCATCAAGAACCTCATTGTTTTCAACGACGGTGTGGAGAAAAAGCTGTATGCCAATGCGGAGGATTTTGCAGAGGTGTACCCCTTTGTGCCCTATCAGTTCAACCTTCTGGCAAGTGTGCTGACCAGCATCCGTACCCACGGTGCATCCGGTAAGCATCTGTCCGAGGGTGAGCGCTCTATGCTGGCACTGTTCAAAGAGTCTGCCATGCAGCTGATGAACGAAGAAACCGGTGCCATCGTGCCGTTCCATAAATTCTACGATGCACTGGAAAACTTCCTTGACCACAGCCACAGCAGCGTGATCATTCGTGCCTATGATAACAGCTACATCAACCCGGAAAAGAAGGAAAAGGACGTCTTTGCCATCAACGTGTTGAAGACCCTGTTCCTGATCAAATATGTGGTGGAGATCGAGGCAAATGTGGACAACATCACCAGCCTGATGATCTCCAACATCGACGATGACCGCCTTGCTCTGAAAGCAGAGGTAGAGGAAGCCCTGAAGGTGCTGATGCGCCAGATGTTGATCCAGAAAAACGGCAGCGTCTATGTGTTCCTGACCGACGAGGAGCAGGAGATCAACAACGAAATTGAAAAAGAAAACGTGGAGATGCCGGAAGTCCTTACCAAGATCGCTGAGATGATCTTTGAGGACATCTTCCCCAGCAAAAAGTACCAGTATCCGGCATTCGGCGGACGGTACACCTTCCCGTTCAACCAGATGGTGGATGACCGTCCCTACAAGGCAAACCAAAGCTACGACATCGGGCTGCGTGTGCTGACCCCGTGGTATGAGGGTGGTGTGGAGGACTCTACCCTGCGGATGATCTCCGGGCAGGGCAAGGAAGTGCTTGTGGCACTGCCCAACGATGACTCCTTCCTGACCGAAATGCGCGCCTACCTGAAGATCGAGCGCTTCCTGCGTAAGAATACCTCGGTACAGCTTGCAAAGTACGAGGCCATCAAGGAAGCAAAGCGGGTGGAGATGCGGGAACGCAACAGCAACGCCAAGCTCTACCTGACCGAGGCACTGAAGGATGCTACCATCTATGTAAACGGTGATGTGCTGCGTACCTCCGGCAAGGAAGTGAACAGCCGCATCAACGAGGCAATCGGTCGTCTGGTGCAGACGGTCTACCATAAACTGTCCTACATTACCGCCCCCATGGGCGAGACCGACATCCGCAAGCTGTTCCGCAGCAGCAACCAGCTCTCCCTCACCTTGGAGGACAGCTCTGAGGCAAATGTCCATGCGTTGGATGACGTTCTGCAATTTATCGGCGGCAACTCCCGGATGCACATGAAGACCTCCATGAAAACCATCAAGGATCGGTTCATGAAAGCTCCCTACGGCTTTGTGGAGGACGATGTGCAGTGGCTGGTGGCACGGCTGTTCAAACGGGGCGACCTTGCCTTTACGGTGAACGGCGAAAGTGTGAACGCCAACAATCGCACCGAGGAAGAGCTTGTGGGCTACATCACCAAAAAGCAGTTTGTGGACAAGCTGCTGATGGAAGTCCGTGTCCGGGTGCCGGAAAAGCAGAAAAAGGCTGTCCGCACCATTATGAAGGAGCTGTTCAACGTGACCCCGACCGCAGAGGATGAGGACACCATGATGAGCGAGTTCCGGCGCTATTGCGAGCGTACCATTACTTCCATCGACCGGCTGGAACCCCGGTATCAGCTTTACGCCTACCCCGGCAGGCAGGTCCTTGCCGAGGGCAAAAAGCTGATGAGCAGCCTGCTGCAGATCAATGCTCCGCTGGAATTTTTCAAGGAAGTCAGCGACGGGCAGGACGAGCTGCTGGATTTTGGCGAGGACTTTGAGCCGGTGCAGAAATTTTTCAGCCCCAACAGCGAGCAGGAGCAGATCTTCCGCCGTGCACTGGATATGCTGGGCATTTACGATGACAGCAAGACCTATATCGTGAACACCGCACTGGAAGATGTTGTCCGGCAGATGCGCAGCATCGTGGGCATGAAAACACCCTACCGTGAGATCCCCAAGCTGCCGGAGCTGCGGGAAAAGTTCATGTCCCTGTACAACGAGATTCTGGAGGAGCAGTCGGCACCGGTGGTAAAAGCCATCAAGGACGACCGCAACCGTGTGCTGGAGGTGCTGAACGACAAGCCCTACAAGGACGCAAAGCACCGTGGTTACATGGAGCGGTTCGAGGAGCTGTTGGACGGTGCCGTACACTGCAACAATGTGTCGGTGCTGCGCAGCTATCAGGATAAGTCCGATGCGCTGAAGATCCGCCTGCTGAACGAGATGGTGGACGAGGACAACCGCTTGGCACAGCAGGCACTTGCACAGGCAGAAGCGGAACAGAAGCGTCTTGCAGAGGAAGCCCGCAAGCGTGGCGAGACCGTCACCGTGCCGCAGCCGAAGGTCCAGCAACCTACCGTCAAGGTGCGCACCACTAAAAATCTCTCCATCAAAACGGTGGCACGGGCAGCGTCCTGGCGGCTGGAAAGTGCAGAGGATGTGGATAAATATCTGGATGCCCTGCGGCAGAGCCTGCTGAAGGAACTTGCCGATGATTCGATCGTGAATGTGGAACTGTGAGGTTGATTTTATGAAACCTGAAAGTATTGCGGAACAAACACTATATAATACTGTACGCTTAGAAACATTAGACGGTGGTTCCGGAACTGGTTTTTTCTTTAATTTTGAGATTGATGGGAAGAGCATTTTGATGCTTGTTACAAATAAGCATGTAGTGAATAATAACCCGAATGAAACCATGCGCTTTGAACTTCACCTGATGGGCGATGATCATGGAGATTCCGGCGAGAATTATTTGGTAACATATCAAACACAGTGGTTATTTCATCCTACGCATGATTTGTGCGCTACATTTACCAAGCCACTATTCGATGAAGTTTATCGTAGAACTGGAAAACGAGTCTTTTGCCGTATAAACGAAGAAAACTTGATTTGCGATGAAGAACATTTGAAAGAGTTAGATGCACTAGAAAGCGTTTTAATGGTTGGTTATCCACGTGGGTTGTGGGATGAAATTCACAATTATCCGTTGTTTAGAAAGGGGTTTACTGCGAGTCATCCGGGGTACGATTTCAATGAAAGAAGTATAGGTGTTGTTGATATGGCATGCTTTCCTGGCTCATCGGGATCACCTATCTTTATTCTAGATCAAAATGGCTATACAGATAAAAAAGGAACACATTATATTGGAAAAAGTAGGTTTATCCTTTTAGGTGTATTATTTCAAGGACCAACAATTGGAGTCAACGGCGATATATCTGTGGTTGATGTTCCAACACAACAAAGAGCAATCGTTCAATCGCGGATGATGATGAATTTAGGTTATTACATTAAATCATACGAGCTTTTGGCATTTAAGCCGATGCTTAAGAAATTTATTGATGGTGAGTAACGGAGACACAACCATGAACAAAACAGCCATTAAAAACTTTGCCATCTGGGCACGGAACAAGCTGATTGCAGATATCTGTTACCGTGCCGGACTGATGGGCATTACTGAAAAGGGCATTGCAGACCCTCTGCCCCAGAGCACGCTGGATGCCCAGTTCTACGATATTGGTGCAGCGGAGCCTTATCTGGTTGCAGGCGAGGCCATCAAGCAGAGGCGGCAGCTTGTGAGCGCCATCCGGGAGAAGGAGGCCGACACCGATTACGCTACCGCCTACCAGTACATCATGGAGGAAGTGGCGTATACATGGTTCAACCGCCTGATTGCTGTGCGGTTCATGGAGGTCAACGACTATCTGCCCTCCCACCTGCGGGTGCTTTCCTCCGAGAGTGGTAAGGTGGAGCCGGATCTGGTCACCACCCCCTTTGATGCCGAGCTACCCTTTACCGCCGAGGAAGAAGCCCAGATCATCCAATGGAAGCAGGACAACAAACTGGATGAGCTGTTCCGCTTTTTGTTCATCAAGCAGTGCAATGCGCTGAATGAGATCCTGCCCGGTCTGTTTGAAAAGACCACCGACTACACCGAAGTCCTGCTGAACCTTTCAGTGGTGGATCAGGAGGGCGTGGTGTACAAGCTGACCCACGACATCCCGGAAAAGGACTTCAACATCGAGCAGGGCGGTCAGGTGGAGATCATCGGCTGGCTGTACCAGTACTACAACACCGAGCCCAAGGCGGCCGCCTTTGCCAAAAACGGCAAGATCACCAAGGAAGAGATCCCGGCGGTGACTCAGTTGTTCACACCGGATTGGATCGTCCGCTACATGGTGGAAAACAGCCTTGGACGCCTGTGGCTGGAGGGTCACCCGGACAGCGACCTGCGGAAGAACTGGAAGTATTATCTGGACGAAGCCCCGCAGGAGCCGCAGGTGCAGGCAAAGCTTGCAGAAATTCGTAAAGAGTACGCCGCCCTGAACCCGGAGGACCTGACCCTCATCGACCCCTGCATGGGTTCCGGCCATATTCTGGTGTACGCCTTTGACGTGCTGATGCAGATTTATACCAGCGTGGGCTACTCCGAGCGGGATGCCGCCAAGAGCATTCTGGAACACAACCTCTACGGTCTGGACATTGACGACCGTGCCTATCAGCTTGCCTATTTTGCCGTGATGATGAAGGCACGGCAGTACAACCGCCGCATCCTCAACGGCGAAAACACCTGCCACGTCCACGCCATTCAGGAAAGCAACCCCATCAACCGGGCTCACCTCAAGTTTTTTGGGGCGGGCCTTTCGGACTTGGAAAAGAACACCGCCAAAATGCAGTTGGAGGGTCTGCTGGATATCCTGACCGATGCCAAGGAATACGGCTCCATCCTCAATGTACCGGAGTATAACTGGGCATTGCTGCGCCGGTTTGTGGATGGCATTGACGATGAGGTGCAAATTTCTCTGGAAAGCGCCGGTGTGGAGCAGACCGCCGAGGAGTTGGCAAAGCTCATCGACCTTGGCGAAACTATGGCACGAAAGTATTGGGTTACCTGCACGAATCCGCCGTATATGCACAAAAAATCTATGGATGAAAAGCTGAACTCATATTTAATCGAAAATTATCCAGATGTACGGAATGACTTGTATGGGGTCATCGTGGATAAAGCGAATGATTTGTGCAGAAGTAATGGATATTATTCGTTAATTGTTCAAAATGGGGTAATGTTTTTGACTGGTTTCCAGGTCTTGAGAGAAAAAATGCTAAACAATCAAATCGTTAGTTTAATACATCTCGGGGCTCGCGCTTTTGATGAAATTGGAGGAGAAGTTGTACAAACTTGTACATTTACTATTAGAAAATCAGCGAATATTTCAAACTATAGAGGGTTATATAAACGATTAACAGCTTATGTTGGTGAGAAAGAAAAAGAAACAGCTTTTCACGGCACAGATAATGACTATGTGAGCAGGCAAGAATCTTTCTATAAAGTCAGTGGTTTCCCTTTTGCTTATTGGTTGAAGGAACCTGTTCTTGATAGTTTTGAAAAAACAGCGTTGTCTGAATTCGCAGAGCCACGGCAGGGATTATCCACTTCGGATAATGATCGATTTCTTCGTTTGTGGTTTGAAACGCAAATGGATAACATTACCTTTAACTGCTGTTCACATAAAGAATCGACTGATTGTGACAAAAAGTGGTATCCATATAATAAGGGAGGTTTATATCGGAAATGGTATGGAAATGCTGCGTATGTGATCAATTGGAAAAATGATGGAAAAGAATTGCGAGAATGGGCTGAATGGCTTAACAAACATCGAACTCCAATGGGAAGATTAGTTAGCAAAGAATACTATTTTCGCGAAGGAATGTCATGGTCGGCTTTGACGACAGGAGACATTTCTTTTAGATATACTCCCAGAGGATATTTGTTTGATTCAAAAGGACCAATGTGTTTTGCTCTCAAAAAGGATACCTTTTGTTATATCTTTGGCTTCTTAAACAGTCGAGTAGCAATGATGTTCTTGGAACTGCTTTCGCCAACGCTGGATTTCAATCAAGGTCCCATTCGCAAGCTGCCCTTTATTTTAAATGGTCAAAAAAAGCATCAAATAGACAGCCTTGTTGAAACTAATGTTGAGATTTCAAAGGTAGATTGGGATTCCTTTGAAACCTCTTGGGACTTTATCACCCACCCCCTTGTGAGCATGAGCAAGGGTTTATGGGATGCTACCAGTACAGCTGCTGCTATGGACTACTTTTATGGCTACTTGCCGGAGGCAAGCTGCCCGCTGGAAATTTGCTATTTGCTGTGGCAGGGCCAGTGCAAGGAGCGCTTTGAAAAGCTGAAAGCCAACGAGGAAGAACTGAACCGCATTTTTATTGATATTTACGGTTTGCAGGATGAACTGACCCCGGAAGTGGAAGAGAAAGATGTGACCGTGCGCAAGGCAGATTTGCAGCGAGACATCAAGAGCCTGCTCAGCTATGCCGTGGGCTGTATGTTTGGCCGCTACTCGCTGGATGTGCCCGGGCTTGTGTTGGCTGGTCAGCCCTTTGAGGAGAAGTTTGTCCACGCCAGCAATGCTGTGACCGGAACTGGCGTTTTGGGTGCACCGGGTTTGCTGCGTGCGCCGGGCGCACTGTACCTCCGCACCGAGGATGGCGTAAAACAGTGCACCTTTGCCCCGGATGTGGACAACGTGATCCCCATTACGGACGAGGAGTATCTGGAGGACGATATCATTGCCCGCCTGTGCGACTGGCTGAAGGTGGTGTACGGTGCGGATACGCTGGAAGCGAACCTGGATTACATTGCCAAGGCACTGGGCAATAAGGGCACCACCAGCCGGGAGGTCATCCGCAATTACTTTGTGAACGATTTCTTCAAGGATCACTGCCAGACCTACTCGGTCACCGGCTCCGGCAAGCGCCCCATCTATTGGCTGTTCGACAGCGGCAAGCAGAACGGCTTTAAGGCACTGGTCTACCTCCACCGCTACACCCCGGATACCATCGGCACCCTGCGTGTGGATTACCTGCACAAGATGCAGCGTGTGTACGAATCCGAGATCAACCGGATGCAGGACATGATGGACCACACCACCAACGCCCGCGAAGCTGCTGCCGCCGCCAAGCGCAAGGACAAGCTGACCAAGCAGTTGAAGGAGTGCCGGGACTACGACGAAAAGATCAGCCATCTGGCGCTTTCCCGCATTGCGCTGGACCTCGATGACGGCGTAAAGGTGAACTACCGCAAACTCCAGACCGCCGCCGATGGCAAGTTCTACGAGGTGCTGGCGGATAGCAAGAACATCATGGTGAAAGAGAAGAAATAACGACCAGAACTTCAACATTGAAAAGGTTGTCTATTATTGACTAGACGAGGTGGGTCAAAATGGAAATAAATCATTTGAGATATGAGGCGGTTGCAGAATATAGTTCTGTATTTGGACATCCATTAGACGATTCATCGCTAATAGATAAGCTGTCACACATCAGTTGTCAGAAAATACTTGCAATACTATCACGGTTTTCCTGTTTACATATTGCTGTCTGTAACGGTGATGATGCTGCAATGAAGTTGAATGATTATCTACGATTCATACATTCTGTACATATAGATGATTTGGGTGGCAATAAGTACATATATAATCAATTCAGGTTTATTATGTGTTCACAATCTATTTTTGTGCTTGATAAATGGGCAATAAAATACTGCCCGGTAAGCACAAATGCAGAGCCGATAACACAGAAAGATGTTTGCCTGATAATGGATTTGTTGCTTGTTGTCAATGACAAGCTGCCCAAGAGTGAAGTTGAAGGAAATGAGACAGAGTATCTTTACCTGATGCTGTATCATAACACGCACAAGGCGATAAAAAATGAGATTGCACGGTCTTATTATGTGTTTTCTAAACTTGCATATGAAGATAACGAAACATCCTCTTGGTTAAAGCAATACGAGGAAAAGTGTGGTTTTTCACTGGAACAGCGGTTGGCTGTATTGACAAATTCGTTGGCACATATGCTTCCCCGCTATACGCTTCCGGACTTTTTCAGCGGAGTATATACTACAGTCAATGGATTTAATGCACAAGGTCTTTCTCCCGTGTACGACAAAGTAATGGAAACGGTTCGGGCAGACAGGAAAACGATAAGGAGCGGGCTTCGACGAGATTTAGAGCAAGTATGGGATTTTGAACCGTTTTATAGATACCCGTTTATAAAAATCAAAGACGAACAAATTGCCTTTTCTGTTGATAGCATATTGTATCAGTTATGGGAAGGCCTTTATTGGAATGTTCGCTATACGTTGCAAAGAGATGATGGCGTGGAGTTTATGACGGATTTCGGCAAACCATTTGAACATTATATTCAAGAAATATCTCGCGAAAGCGCAAATCGGTCTGGAAAAATAGTCCGATATCAAAATGAATTTCTTTATCGATACGAAGGCAATCAGAAAGCATCAACTGACTGTTATCTTCGTGTAAATGACGTTTTGGTTGCGGTTGAAGCTAAAGCTAAGAGCCCGCACTCGGATACAATTTCTGGAGTTGCACACGAGGCGATTGAAACAGAAGTTAACGAATTAATGGTTGCACCTATCGAACAAGCTGCGAAGCGTTTGAAGGAAATCACTTCGGAAAAAGCAGAAATTACTGATGGTGAAAAACAGTTCTTTGAAGGAATTGAACGTACTATAATTTTGTCCGTAAGCATGGAAAAAGTTCAGCCTGTTGGAAAACTACTTTATGAGTTTGATGAGAGAGTAAAGGAAACTATTTCTGGAACAAATGTTGTTGCATATCATAATGTCAGCATTCAAGATTATGAAGTAATCTGCGGCTTAATTGAGGACTATCCAGAAGAGGTATCAGCTATTTTACTGAGATGGTTTGAAGATCAAAGAAAAGATTCTCGAAGTGTAGTTGTTTTATCGAATTTCTTACACACATTTAACAAGAAATATAGATGCTCGGAATATGTATCTCTTTTATTTGACCGGGCATTTGAAGAAATAATAAAAAGAACTTTTGAGAAACCAACTACATTGGATACACTTCAACAATGAGGTATAGAACGTGGCCGAATTAAATCTAAAACAAATCATAGACCGCCTGAATGCGGAATTTACCGGTGACACCCGCAAGCTGGTATTCTGGTACGATGACAAGGCGGACTTTGCCGAGGATATGGAGAATGTAGAACTGGAAAATGCAAAAATCTACCATCTCCAGCCAGATAACCAGTTTTATACCAAATACTTTTTGGAACGGGTGGATACCACCACGAATTACCTGATCTATGCGCCGTTCCCAAAGCCTGATGTAAGGGATAACCACTTGGAGGATACCATGCTGTACTCCAAGCGGTTCTTTGCCGACCGTGCTTCTCTGCTATCGGTTGACCTTGGTATTGAGGAAAAGTATAAGCCTATCCTCGAAAAGCACATCAAGTTCTTTGCCGATAAAAAGCGCACCCAGCGGTTCTACGATCTGGAGATCGAGAACTTCAACGAGGAAAACATCCTCACCGGACTGCTCAGTGCCATCTGCAAAGCACGCACCTGCTCCTTTGAGGAGGTGGTGCGTGTCGTGCTCACCGAGGGCAGCCTGTCGGAGAATGTCTACTTGCAGCAGTTTGAACAGTACGACCTGCTGCCGTCCTTCTGGCGGTTGTGCGAGCAGCATTTTGGCTATACGGACGTAAAGCCTACGCTGGAACGGCTGCTGGTGACCCTTTTCGTCACCTATACCGCCCGCTATGTGCAGACGGAGCTGCCTGCGGCGTGGAAGTCCTTTGTGTCCTACAAGGCAGGCAACATCATTGCCTTCCTCGACAGCCTGATGAACAGCGTCCTCTACCGGGATAAGTACGATGAACTTTCGGATCATGTGGCAAAGGGGCTGAACGTCTATCAGGCGTTCTCTGGCTGCCGTGCCGATGATCTGGTGGAGTGCGATACCTTCCTTGCAGTGGATCAGGTGCTGGTCAAGTGGCTGATGGGGCGGCTCCTTGCCGAGGATACCGGGGCAAAGCTCAACGAGCAGACCATTCCGGAGGTGTGCGAAAAGCGTGCCAAGATGCACTTTGGCAGAAAGACCGACAAGACCTACCAGTTGCTGCAAAGCGCCTATTGCATGGTGCAGGCGGCAAACTATCGCAGCGCCGAGGGCTTCAAAGCCATTGTGGACCGGTATCTGTCCGCAGATCATCAGATAGACCAGCAGTACCGGAAGTTCTACTTCTATTACGACAAGCTGGAAAACACCGAAGCCTTTGAACCGCTGCGGGAACTGGTGGAGAACATCTACACCAACGAATATCTTGCCACCCTTCTCCCGGCATGGAACGAGGGGCTCCGGCAGGAGGAAGCTTTGGCAGTGCTGCCCTTGCAGCGAGATTTCTACAATGCCAACCTGCGCTACGCCAAGGAGCGTACCGTGGTCATTATCTCCGATGCCATGCGGTATGAGGTAGGGCAGGAGCTTTTTGCCCGGATGCAGGATGACCCCAAGTGCTCGGCGCAGTTGAGCGTGCAGTTGGGCGTGCTGCCCTCCTACACCCGGCTGGGCATGGCTGCGCTTCTCCCGCACCGCACGCTGGAAATGACCGATGACTTTCAGGTTCTGGTGGATGGCACCCTCTGCGATACGCTGGCAGGGCGTCAGCAGGTGCTGCAAAACTATGTGCCGGACAGTGTCTGCATCCAGTTTGACGAGATCAAGAGCATGAAGGTGGCAGACCTGCGGGATGTCCTTACCAAGCGGCAGGTCATCTATGTGTACCACAATCAGATCGATGCCCGTGGCGACAAGCCCAACACCGAGGATGAGGTGTTCAACGCCTGTGAGGAAGCCGTGCAGGAGATCATGGATCTGATCCGCCGCATCAATGGTAGCGGAAACACCCATCACTTTATCGTAACGGCAGACCACGGCTTTATCTATAAGCGAGATAAGCTGTCCGAGAGCGAGAAAATCGCAGGCAAGAGCATGGAAAATGCTTTTGTCAACCGCCGCTTTGTGGTGTCCGCTGCTCCGCTTCAGGATGACGGCATCGGGCACATGAGCATGGGCGCAGTACTGGGCAATCAGGATGCCAAGGTGGTTTCCTACCCGGTCAGCAGCAACGTGTTCAAGGTTGCTGGCGGCGGTGCCAACTACGTCCACGGCGGCTCCTCGCCGCAGGAGATGCTGGTGCCAGTGCTGGATATCAAAATGGAGCGTGGACATCAGGAGACCAAGAATGCAGAGATCGCACTGGTCAGCATTCTCCACAAGATCACGAATCTGATCACCTCCATGGATTTTGTCCAGTCGGAAGCCGTCAGCGATACTGTGAAACCGGCAAAGTACCGGGTGTTCTTTATCTCGGAGGACAACGAGAAGATCTCCAGCGAAAACACCTATGTGGCAGACAACCGGGAGCTTAGCGCACAAAAGCGCATTTTCCGGCTGCGTTTTACCTTTAAGAACAAGAAGTACGACAAGGATAAGCAGTATTATCTTGTGGTCTATGATGAGGATACAGGTCTGGAACAGTGGCGCCATCCGGTGATGATGGATATTGCTTTTGCAGACGATTTTGGCTTTGGATTCTAACAAAAAGGAAGGCGGGTACACCGTATGCTAATGATGGATCAGGCAGCAGAGGGAAACCGGGAAGAACTGCGCCGGAAACTGCGGGAAAACTTTGATGGTCGCATCGTCCGCAAGGATCTGACCAAAAAGATCAAGGAAGGTGCCAACGTACCGGTCTATGTGCTGGAGTTTCTGCTGGGGCAGTATTGCAGTTCGGACGATGAGGAGATCATCGAGCAGGGCGTGCAGAACGTAAAGCATATTCTGGCGGACAACTTTGTGCGCCCGGATGAGGTGCAGAAGGTGCTTTCTCAGTTGCGTCGGAACGGCAGCCACACCATTATCGATATGGTGACCGTGCATCTGGACATCAAGAAAGACTGCTTCTTTGCAGAGTTTTCCAATCTGGGACTCTCCAATGTGCCCATTACGGACGACTACCCGGAAAAATATGACCGTTTGCTTTGTGGTGGCATCTGGTGCATCGTTCAACTGGAATATGAATCCGAAGGTGACAGCAGCTTTGGTATTGAAGATCTTGACAGCGAACCCCGGCAGAAAAAGCAGAAGGATGTTTCGCCTATCAGCATCCGCAAGCTGACCCCCATCCAGATGCCCCATATCGACATTGAGGAAGTGCGCGCTGGACGTAAAGCCTTCACGCAGGACGAGTGGATGGATGTAATGCTGCGTTCTTGCGGTTATGAGCCGGAGCAGTTGAACCAGCGGGAGAAATGGCTCCTTTTGGCTCGTATGCTGCCGCTGGTGGAGAACAACTTCAACCTCTGCGAGCTTGGTCCTCGCAGCACCGGTAAATCCCACATCTATAAGGAAATCAGCCCTAACAGCATTCTGGTGTCCGGTGGACAAACGACTGTGGCAAACCTGTTCTACAACATGGGACGAAAGACCGTTGGTTTAGTGGGTCTGTGGGACTGTGTGGCTTTTGATGAGGTTGCTGGTATCAAGTTCAAGGACAAAGACGGCATCCAGATCATGAAGGACTATATGGCTTCCGGCTCCTTCGCCCGTGGCAAAAAGGAAAAGGCAGCCTCGGCCTCGATGGTCTTTGTGGGAAATATTAACCAGAGCGTGGATGTGCTGCTAAAAACCTCCAGCCTGTTTGACCCGTTCCCGCCTGAAATGGGAACAGACACTGCATTTTTGGATCGCTTGCATTGTTACATTCCCGGCTGGGAGATCCCAAAATTCCGCCCGGAGCATTTCACCAACGACTACGGTTTCATCACGGATTATCTTGCTGAATTTATCCGGGAACTGCGTAAGGAGCAGTACGGCGATGCACTAGATAAGTATTTCCGCCTTGGTAAAAATCTGAACCAGCGCGATACGATTGCAGTGCGTAAGATCGTAGGCGGCTATGTAAAGCTGCTGTACCCGGATGGTGAGTTTACCAAAGAGCAACTGGAGGAAATCCTTGTCTTTGCGCTGGAAATGCGCCGTCGAGTGAAAGAACAACTGAAAAAGCTGGGTGGTATGGAGTTCTATGATGTGAATTTCAGCTACATTGATCTGGATACCTTTGAAGAAAAGTTTGTGTCGGTTCCCGAACAGGGTGGCGGTAAGCTGATCCCGGATGGAATGTGCAATCCGGGACAGATCTACACTGTTTCGCGTGGAAAAAGCGGCATGATTGGTGTGTTCCGGTTGGAAAGCCAGATGTTGCCGGGCAGCGGAAAGTTTGAACGCACCGGTCTTGGCAGCGACCGTGACTGCAGAGAATCCACCAACACAGCCTTTAACTTCCTGAAAGCAAATGGAAACCGCATCAGCGGTGGCATCAGCACGGCATCTAAGGACTACATCATCAACTATCAGGATCTTCAGGGCATCGGTATGACAGGAAAGCTGGCACTGCCCACCTTGATTGCATTGTGCAGCATTGCCCTTGGTCGTCCCACGGTCAGTACCCTTGCAGTTCTGGGCGAGATCAGCATCAGTGGAACGATCTTGAAGGTAGATGAGCTTGCAAACAGCCTGCAGGTCTGCCTCGATAGCGGTGCAAAGAAGGTTCTGCTGCCGATTTCAAGTGCCGTTGATCTGGGGACTGTTCCACCGGAATTGGTGGGTAGCTTCAATCTGATCTTCTACAGCAGCGCAGAGGATGCGGTGTTTAAAGCACTTGGTGTGGAGTGAAGAAAGGCGTGCTCTATGAAAACGAATGATAGAAAAATCACAGACCTGATGGCCACAATCCATACAGGAAAAACGCAACTTCCTGATTTTCAAAGAGGCTGGGTATGGGATGATGGTAGGATAAAAGCACTGATTGCAAGTATTACAAATGGTTATCCTGTCGGTGCAGCAATGTTTCTGGAATACGGTAATGAGAGTATTCACTTCAAATCACGAGTTGTTGAAGGGGCGCCTTCTGCAGACAAGGCGATACCTGATGAACTTATTCTGGATGGACAACAAAGACTGACATCTGTCTATTCTTCACTTTTTAGTGAGAAGGCAGTTAGAACAAGAACAGACAAAGGGCAAGAAATAGAACGCTTTTACTATATTGATATGGCCAAAGCTGTTAACAGCACGATTGACCGGGTGGATTCGATTATTTCGGTTCCTAAGGATCGGAAAATAACTTCAGATTTTGGTCGAAAGGTTGAGCTGGATCTTTCGTCGGCATCTCAGGAATACGCTCAGAACGTGTTCCCGCTAAACATTATTCTTGATCCGAGCAAATACAGCAAGTGGCAAATGGACTATATGCAATATCATCAGTACGATTCAAATGCTGCAAAATTGTATATGGACTTTCTCTCCAAAGTAATTGTTCCGTTGGGGCAGTATACGATTCCAGTGATTACATTGGACAAGGATACCCCCAAGGAGGCGGTTTGTCAGGTCTTCGAAAATGTCAATACAGGTGGGGTGTCGCTTACTGTATTTGAGCTGGTTACTGCCATTTTTGCAATGGATAATTTTGAACTACGCAAGGATTGGGAAGAAAGACAGAAAAAATATTTCAGTGACGACATTCTTTCAGTGACCTCTGCGACGGATTTCCTGACGGCTTGTACTCTGTTATCTTCGTATAAAAAAGGCGGGACCGTGAGTTGCAAAAAGAAAGATGTGCTGAATCTGACGCTGGCGGAATACCAACGCTATGCAGATGATTTGACGGAAGGCTTTGTGGAAGCGGAAAAAATATTACAGGAAGAACGGATCTTTTCTAGTAAAGACCTGCCATATACGACGCAGTTGATTCCACTTGCAGTTCTTTGCACGTTGCTGGCAGACCATAACCGCATCAAAACAACGAGCGTAAAAGATAAAATAAAACAATGGTATTGGTGCGGTGTCTTTGGCGAAATGTATGGAAGCGCAAATGAAACACGCTATGTGTACGATGTGGTGGGAGTAATGGCGTGGTTGGAAGATGCGTGTAAAACTCCTAAAACGGTTCAGGAGTTTTATTTTAACCCGGTGCGCTTGCTATCCTTGCAATCAAGATTGAGTGCCGCCTATAAAGGTATTATGGCACGGATCTTGAAGAATCAGTGCAAAGATTTTATCAGTGGTCGTGAAATGGACTTTACGGTTTATAAAGCAGAGAGCATAGATATTCACCATATATTTCCACGAGATTATTGTGAGAAAAAAGGTCTGCCGCGTGCAAAATGGAATTCTGTTGTGAATAAGACACCTATTACATATTCTACAAACCGTGAAATTGGCGGAGTAGCACCAAGCCAATATCTGACCAAGATTGAGAAGAAAGGTCAAGTAGAACCAGATATACTGGATGGCTATCTTAAGACACATTTGATCGATACGGGCGATATCCGCGCGGATCGGTTTGATGATTTCTTCATCAAGCGTGCAACTGCTATTTTGAATGAGATTGAAAAAGCGACTGGCAAATCGATTTCCGGCCGTGACAGTGATCTCGTAATTCAGGACTTTGGTGGAGCACTACTATAATCTGTGAGAATAAAGCATGTCTGAATTTAGGAGGCCACCATGGAGCCAATGAAAGCAATCAGTGTCAACAGCCGTGCGGAGGAGCTGTTTGTGCAGCTTTTCTGTGAGGCTTTTGGCCCGGAAAAGACCGAAAATCTGCAGGTCCAGTACCCCTGCGTGGACATCTATGGTCGGCACCGCTATATCGACTTTGCGCTGGAATCGCCTGAATCTAAGATTGCAATCGAAATTGACGGTGAGACCTACCACAACCCGAGCAAGGTGTCCGAAAACAAGTATGCCGATGACCTCTTGAAGCAGAACAGCCTGATCTATGACAACTGGAAAGTATACCGTTGGATTTACAGCCAGTTGGAAAAGCAACCGGAAAAGGTCAAGGATGAGCTGATTACTTTCTTAGGCACCAGCCCTATATTCAAGGCTTTTGAAGCGGACCTGCCGGTTCAGATGGGGCAGACCATCGAGCTTCGGGATTACCAGCAGGAGGCTACCGAGAATCTGCAGAAAATGCGAGAGGACGGCAAGACCATTGCGCTACTGTACCATGCGACCGGCGTTGGAAAAACCATCACGGCTGCAACGGATGCCAAGGCAGTGGGCGGACGCACGCTATTTCTGGTCAACGCCCTGAAGCTGGCATCTCAGGCAAAAGAGACTTTCGCCAAGGTCTGGTCGGAAGCGACTTTGGGGGAGTACACCGGAAGCCAGAAGGATATGACCCAGACGGTCTTTTTTGCAACGGTGCAGAGTATATCCAAGGATCTGGAAAAGTTCTCGCCTACAGATTTTGACTACCTGATCGTGGACGAATGTCACCATGCGGCAGCCAACACCTACCAGAAGATTTTCACCTACTTCCACCCGAAGTTCATTCTGGGTCTGACCGCCACTCCGGAACGCAGCGATGGTGAAGATATGCTGGAGCTGTTCCAGAACGTTGCCCATAAAATGGATCTCAAAACTGCTGTAGAGCGTGGCGTTCTGGTGCCGATTCGCTGCATCCGGGTCAAGACCAACATCGACCTGACCGATGTACGGATCAACGGCATCAAATACAATTCGCAAGATCTGGAAAGTAAGCTGTTCATCCCGGAACGCAATCAGTTGATCGTTGACACTTATCTAAAGTACGTCAACGGCAAAAAGACAGTAATTTTCTGTGCCAGCGTAGACCATGCAGCCGAAATTGCAAAGTTGCTGCGAGATAGCGGCGTGAAGGCAGAAGCAATTTCCGGGCGGGATCGTGTGGAGGTTCGGGAAAAGATTCTGAAGGACTATGAAACCGGCTCGACCAATGTTCTCTGCGCCTGCGACCTTCTGAACGAAGGCTGGGACAGCCCGCATACCACGGTGCTGTTCATGGCGCGCCCGACCATGTCCAAAACGATTTATTTGCAGCAGCTTGGTCGTGGTACACGCCGCTGCCCGGGCAAAGAGGATCTGCTGGTGGTTGACTTTGTGGACAACGCTAATATGTTCAATATGCCCTACAGCCTGCACCGGGTGCTGGACATTGCAAAATATCAGCCCATGGCGAAGGATATGATCTCGCAGATCGAGTTCGTCCGGATGGTGGATGTACAGTCCGAGACGGTGGAACGCTACATTAAGGACGGAAAAGTCAAACCGGACCTTTCGATTCCCTTTGGTGATAAGCGGATGTTCCACTATTTCCGGGAGGAAAGCATCCGCAACATTGCGAAACAGTATGGCTGGGATCTCATTACGCCGCAGAATATGGCGGACAAGTTCATGAAATTTATCGAAACGATGGACATGAGCTATTCCTACAAGCCGGTGCTGCTCAAAGCAATCTATGAGTACATGGACAGCAGCGGCAGAGTTGCCCTGCCGGATGTGGTGGACTACTTCATCGACTTCTACGAGGACCGCAAGGCGCACGGGATGATCGCAGAGAAATCCACCAGCATTTATCAGAAGGGTGGCTATACCCGGAAAGATGTGGAGAAGAACATCCTCTCCAATCCCTTCAAGCGCTTTGAGGATATGCGATTCTTGATGCGCTGCAAGGACGTGGAGACTATCGAGGTAAACCCGATCATTTTCCGCAAGCTCACACGGGAAGATTGGCTGCATATTGTGGATGTCTGCGATAAGAGCCTTGAAAAATACTATTTGCGGCTCAAAAAATGATATGAACTTCGATAATTGACTGCGGGTGACGTGCATGATGAAAATAGTGAGAAATATGATTCGGTGTAAAAAGTGCAGGGACGTTATTGAAAGCTGCACTGTACATGATTTCAAATTTTGTTCTTGCGGATCGTGTGCAGTCGATGGCGGGCATGAGTATCTCCGTAGGTGTGGAAACCCGGAAGACTGGGAAGAATTATCTGAAACGCAAAGTGTAGATGATTGAAAATTAAGCTGAACACGGTCTTTGAAGCAGAAGTTCAGCGGCAAGCAAAAAAAAGCTCTTGGCCTCTATATTAAAGGCCAAGAGCTTTTTGCAAAGATAATGCTCTGAAGAAGTAAAACGGTGAAAGCAAGAAGAACAGGTGTTCAATTACTTTGCACTTTTTGCATGCGTTGCGCTAACCAGTGATTGAGAAGGCGTTAATGGAGCAAGCCATACTTTGCCAGTTCCCTTATAAACATTTACCAGACCCTCACCGGATGTGGCAGAACCAAGCAAGGTTTTTCCGGAACGTTCAACCGTAAAGCTGAGACTGCCGGACCAGCAAATCGCAAAGCTGCCATCAATTTTTAAAACGTCGTCTTGAAGGTCGATTTCTACGATTTCCGAACGGGGAACATTGCTTTCCAGTACACATACACCATTGCCAGCAAGCCGTAGATTGAAGAGTCCTTCATTTCCGAGTGCTGCAGAAGAAAGCGAGGAGCGTGCCTGAACCTCGTGCTTGACAGTGGATTCACAGGCCAGGAACATGCCGTCTTCCATTACAAGACCGCCTGTCCAGTCACCGACATTTTCGGTCAGAAGATATTTATAGGTGGGTTCGGTCACGAGCACACCCGTTCCGACGTACTCCGGCTTGATTGCGCTTTCTTTTGTGACGGAACTTTTTACCATTTTGCCTAAGAAGTCACCAACACCCTTCAACCCGGTGGTTGCTTGCACGTTGCCAACAATGTACTGCATTGCGCCCGCTTGGAGAACAAGCCCAACTTTTCCGTTGAGATTGGCAATGGCCTGTTTCCGTTTGACATTCATCTGGCTCATATAGTATTCTTCCATTGCATTGCAAGGCGCTACGGAGAAATCGACATTGTGCTCAACAATGGAGAAGATACCCTTCTGTTCGGTGACGATGTGACTTGTCTGATTTGCCAGATTGTTGATTTTAAACATAAGCAAATACCCCATTTCAAAGCAGATTTCGCATTTTTGTATGCAAGATTTGGTGTCCGTAAAAATGCTTAGATAAGTAGTCACAGTACAACTGAATAACTCCTTAAAATTCAGTGTATCATACGTCAACTGAAAATACTATCATCAAACCACACAAAACATTTGAGACTTTTTTGGCGAGGGGAGAGTATAGGAGTTGAAAGTTTGGCCAGTGAGAATATAAAAAACAGGTTGCTGATGCAAGTCGAAAAACTGCCGTTTGTAGCAGATCTGTAGCAAATTGATTCAATTTAACGAATTATCGTTCTAAAAACCGAAAAGCCATCATGCATCACACGCAGGGGGTCTGGGGTTCGAGTCCCTAATTCTCCACCAAACAGTTCGTACTCGAACCCGAGAGGGTTCGGGTGCGTTTTTTGTTTATCGGAGGATTTGCCTGCGCAACAGAGCGGCAAACAGGCAAAGGCAGGGCATCGCGCACGACACATATTATAAACAAAGCAGGGGCTGCTGCACAGGGAAGAAACCTTGTGCAGCAGCCCCTTATATTATATGTAGGAAGGATCAGTCTTTCTTCTCTGCGGTGCGGGCAAAGAAGTTGGCAAGGACAGCGCCGGAAATGTTATGCCACACCGAGAACACAGCGCCGGGGATGGTTGCCAGCGGATACTGTGCAAAGTGGACAGCGGCCAGAGAGGTGGCAAGACCGGAGTTCTGCATACCCACCTCGATGGAGATTGCGCGGCATTTGGTGGAATCCAGCTTCAGCAGCTTGCCCACGCCAAAACCGGTGAGGTAGCCCAGCAGGTTGTGCAGGATGACCACGGCAAGGATCAGCAGGCCGCTGGTCATGATCTTAGCGGAGTTGGCAGACACAACGGCGCAGATGATCAGCACGATGGCGGTAGTGGAGATCAGCGGCAGCACCCGGACGGCGTTCTGGGTGAAGGCGTGGAAGAAGTGGTTGACCACAAAGCCCAGTGCGATGGGAACCAGCACCACCTTGACGATGGACAGGAACATATTTACAGGGTTCACATCCACGCGCTGGCCGGCATACAGCAGGGTGAGCAGCGGGGTGAGGAAGGGTGCCAGCACGGTGGAAACGGCAGTCATGCCGACGGACAGCGCAACGTCGCCCTTGGAAAGGTAGGTCATCACGTTAGAGGAAGTGCCGCCGGGGCAGGTGCCCACAAGGATGACGCCGATGGCAAGCTCGGTGGGCAGGTGGAACAGCTGGGTCAGCGCCCATGCAAGGAAGGGCATCAGGGTGAACTGTGCAATGCAGCCGATGATCACGTCCTTCGGGCGGCTGAACACAACCTTGAAATCCTCCGGCTTCAGGGTAAGACCCATGCCGAACATGACGATGCCCAGCAGGGTGTTGACCCACGCGGTCTTTACCACGCTGAAGGGACCGGGGAACAGCAGCGCCAGCGCCGCCACCACAATGACGATGACGGCCATGTACTTGCCCACAAAATCGCTTACTTTTTCCAATGTTTTCATGATGATACTCCTTTTTCCTGAACACTTATTTTTGCGGATGTAAAGGCAATGAAACATCCGGGAAATGGCTTTCCCGCAAACAAAAACGCCTTTGTCCCTTACGGTTCGTAAGAGACAAAGGCGTATAAACTCCTCTGCGGTACCACTCTTATTGCCGGTGCAAAGCCCGGCCCCTCAGTGCGCATCCAACAATGCGCGGCTCGTGATAACGGAAGCCTGCCGTTCCCGCTTACTGGGGCGTATACACCGCCCATTCAGCAGAAAAGCTCGGAGAGGATCTTCCCACGGACGCCCTGCACTGCCTTGCACCAGCCGGCAGCTCTCTGCAGCATTCTTTCTGGGTACTCTTTCTCGTCATAGCCGAATATTTCACTGCCACGGAGTATACTCCCCCTAAAGGCGGAAGTCAAGGGATGCGGCCTGTCTGCTTTTTCACCTGATTCACATCAAAGGTGAACACAGCTCATGCGGTGCTGCCTTGACATGGGCTGCGCCGCGCAGCGCGGTGCAGCTTGCCAACTTTTTACAAATAAAGTAAAAACTGCCGTTTGCTATATAAAAGTAAATGATTAAGGCTGCTTTGCTAAAGAATACAACATGAAATATGAAAAATAACCGGACCACGACAGCAAGCACCAATGTGGAATATGTTGTTACCGCTTCTTACGAGTGGAGCGTACCTTCCAAGATTACATTTACAGACACAATCGCAGAAGTAGAAGCAAATGCGGATACCGGGGATACCCAGAAGGTGAAAGTTACAAAGAACATTATTCCGAACAAGAAGAAGCTACAAATCACCGTTAGCTCGACTACCACTAAAGAAGAGGGTGGCGTAACGAAATTCGCTATCAAAACAGATGAGGATGCCTACTTGATTTATGCAATCAAAAAAGGAACCACTTACGATGATGAAATTGCTGTGGGCGGTGAGGTCATGAGTGTTGATTCCGGTAAATATGCGGCAGATACCCCGCTGAAGTTTTTCTTGACAAAGGATACTGGTACAAATGTGTCCGAAAAAGCGGGCAGCTACTCTGGCGTAGTAGTCTTTACGGCACAGTTGGTTGCTGCCACCTAACCCACCCACCCAACCTGAATCAAACCTGAACCCAAAGGGGAGACGGGAGCTGTTCCCTCTCCCCTTTTTGGGCTTTACGGCAAACCAGACTCCCTCAGTCTGCTGCGCAGACAGCCCCCTCTGGGATGGGGCCCTTGGCAGAACGGGAAGGTTTCTGGCTAAAGCACAAAGCTTTCGGTTTCGCCAGAGACTCCCTCCCCGAGGGAGCAGTCAAAGCCGTCAGGCTTTGACTGAGGGAGTTCCCACCTCAAAAGCAGCCACCCCACACAAGGAGGACACATGATGAATCACTGTGCAAAAAAACTGCTGGGCCTTGCGTTTGCGCTGGCTCTGTGCCTTGCGGTGGGTGGAACTGCGCTTGCCCAAACGCCGGTATTTGCCGATGTGCCGGACGCCGCCTTTGATGCAGACCCCGACCCGCTGCCGGAGGAACTGGACGATGTCTTTAGCGTAGACCCCGGCGGGGACACGGACGCCCCGCTGCCGAGCTGACAAAACAAAAAGGTGAAGTGATCTTTTGGTCACTTCACCTTTTTTGCTTGCACGTTTTGCCGGAGACAACCGCTCAGAGCAGCTTTACAGCCAGCGCTTCGGTGGTGCGCTCCTGCGCTTCGGTGCTGCCGGGCTTGTCGTCCAGAATGTACCGCAGCACCAGCACCTCGGCCACATACAGCACTGCCACCTTGATGGGGATGCTGCCGGAGTCCAGCGGGCTTTCCTGTGCGCCGCACAGCAGCACAAGGTCTGCCAGCTTTGCGCCGGGGGAGTCCTCGTAGTGGGTGATCAGGATGACCTTTGCCCCGTTGGCCTTGGCGGTGCGCAGGGTCTCTATCAGGTCGCGGGTAGCGCCGGAGTAGGAGACGAACAGCACCACGTCCTGCTCGGTCATCAGGCTGGCAGCCATTACCTGCATATGGCTGTCGGCAACGGCGCGGAACTTGTTGGTGATGCAGGCAAACCGGGCGCAGATCTCGTTGGCGGCTGCCATGCTGCCGCCCTGTCCCATGCAGAACACCTGCCGGGCGCTATGCAGCAGCGCCACGGCCTGCTCCACCGCCTGCGGCGAAAGAGCGTTCTGGGTGCCGTTGATGGCGGTCATGAACAGCGCCGAAGCGTGCTCGCACAAAGTGGCGGTGTCGGCGTCCGGGGCGGGCTCCTGCTGGTTCACCAGCACGCCGGTGGCGTTGGCCTGTGCCAGCGCAATGCGCATTTCATGGTAGCCCTCAAAGCCCAGCGCCCGGCAGAACCGGAACACCGTGGCCTCAGCCACCTGACACTCTCTGGCCAGCGACGATATGGACAGATACTGTGCCTCTGCAGCGTGCTGCACCAGATATTCGGCCACCGTGCGGCCGGATCTTGTCAGGTCGCCCTGATGCTGCTGCAGCAGCTCCCAAAAATTCGTAGACATTCTTTTCCTTCTCCTGACTTGGGCCACCGGCGGGTGCCGGTGCCGTGTTCGTGCTTACCTTCTTATATAAAAGTATAAGAGAAACTGCGCCGCTGTGCAAGAGGCGTAATGACCACATTTTACCCGCCGCTTCTGTGCAGAGGGCACAGTTTTGGCAGAAAAAACGCTTCAAATTGTGAAAATGATTTTCATTTTTACAATTTGGACTCTGAAAGTTGTTTTCAATATAACAGCGGGAAGTGTACCGTTTTGTAACTATTTTGACAAGTGAAGTGTGCAAAATTATTGTGTTTTTTCTGATATCCCACAATTTTGTGCAGGCTGCTGGGTTTAAAAATGAAAATTCATGAAAAGAATGAATGGACAAAATGAAAATTATTTTCTATAATTAGGCTACAAACAACGGCTGCGGACACGAGCAGCCGCTACGAGCAAAACGGAGCACGATCCCTGATGGGTCGAAGAAGATGAACAAGGAGAATCTACCATGAAAAACTGCATTTCCCGCCGTTCGTTCCTGAAGGCTGCCGGTATTCTGGGCGCTGCCGGCGCACTGGCCGCCTGCGGCGGTTCCGCCTCCAGCAGCACTGCTGCTTCCTCCACCGCTTCCTCTGCTGCTGCTAGTGCAGCCAGCACCGGCGCAAGCATCAAGCTGTGGACATACCCCATCGGCGGCTGGGGCAATGACGATACCGTCCAGAACCTGATCTCCAGCTTCAACGCAAAGTACCCCGACATCAAGGTGACCGTGGAGTATCTGGACTACACCAACGGCGACGATCAGGTGAACACCGCCATCGAGGGCGGCAGCGCACCCGATCTGGTCATGGAAGGCCCCGAGCGTCTGGTGGCCAACTGGGGTGCCAAGGGCGTTATGGCTCCGCTGAACGATCTGTGGACCGATGACGCCAAGAAGGACATCTACGCTTCTGTAGAGTCTGCCTGCCACAACGAGAAGGGCGACTACTACGAGTACCCCCTGTGCATGACCGCACACTGCATGGCAGTGAACATGACCAAGGTCAAGGAAGTGGGCGCTGACCAGTACATTGATACCGACAAGCACACCTGGAGCACCGACGGCTTCCTCAAGACCGTGGACGCACTGTACAAGGGCGGCTACGAGAATGTGGCAGCCATCTACTGCAGCGGTCAGGGCGGCGATCAGGGCACCCGCGCCATCATCAATAATATGTACGGCGGCACCTTTACCGATGCAGCCCACACCAAGTACACCGCCGACTCTGCCGAGAACATCAAGGCCATTCAGGCTCTGTACGATGCAAAGGGCGTCAACTTTGATCCCTCCATCAACGGCGGCGAGGAGATCACCCTGTTCCGCAACGGCACCCTGCAGATGGCTTTTTGCTGGAACATTGCACAGCAGCTGAACGCTGACACCGCTGCCGCAGGCCAGACCATCAGCGGCGACGAGATCTTCCCCATGGCATTCCCCACCGAAAGTGGCGACCCGAAGCTGTGCGGCGGCATCTGGGGCTTCGGCATCTTTGATAACGGCGACGAGGCCAAGATCAAGGCTGCAAAGACCTTCATCGACTTTATTGCTGCCGACCCCTCTCAGGTCAAGGACAGCGTGCTGGCTTCCACCTACTTCCCCGTCCGCACCAGCGTGGGCGATATCTACGCCGGCAACGAGGTCATGAGCGAGTACAGCAAGTTCATGGGCTATCTGGGCGACTACTACCAGATCACCCCGGGCTGGACCACTGCCCGCACCGAGTGGTGGAATATGCTGCAGCGCGTGGGCTCCGGCGAAGCCGTCGAGACTGCCGTCAAGACCTTTGTGGACAACGCAAACGCAGCCGCTGCTGCCGAGGCATAAGCGCCAGTTTCTCTGAACTGCATCACAGCTGAACCGCAAGGCCCCTTCCTCCGGGTGAGGGAGGGGCCTTTTTACGGAAAAAACACTCTCAAACGAAAGGTCTGGTGATCCTCTTGGCTGCAAAGACGGCAATGAAAGAGCCCAAACGCAGCAGTGCGCTGGTACGGCGCGAAACCTTCGCCTCCTACTGCTTCCTGCTGCCCAGCCTGATCTTCTTTCTGGGCTTCGTCATCTACCCCATGATCCTCTGCGTGGTGACCAGTTTCTTTGACTCCACCATGAACCGCGCGGATATCTTTGTGGGTCTGGCAAACTACAAGACCCTGTTTGCCGACCCCATCTTCCTTGGTGCATTAAAGAACACCTTCGTCATCGTCATCGTGTCGGTGCCCATCACCTGCATCTTCTCGCTGTGGGTGTCCTCCGCCATCGTGGACCTGCCGGAGTGGGCGACAAGCCTTTTCCGCTGCGTGTTCTACCTGCCCGTGGTCACCGGCTCTGTCGCCGTTACCGTGGTGTGGAAGTGGATGTACAACAACTACTACGGCATCTTCAACTATCTGGGCAAGAGCCTTGGCATTCTGGACAAGAACATCAACTGGCTGGGTGACGAGCGGTTTGCACTGGGCTGTATCATCCTGATCTTGCTCACCACCTCCGTAGGTCAGCCCATCGTGCTGTACGTTTCGGCACTGGGCAACGTGGATCAGTCCATCGTGGAAGCTGCCGAGGTGGACGGCGCTACCGACTTCCAGTGCTTCTGGAAGATCAAGTGGCCCGCCATCATGCCCACCACCCTGTACATCCTGGTCATCACCACCATCAACTCCTTCCAGTGCTTTGCACTGATCCAGCTGCTGACCTCCGGCGGCCCCAACCACAAGACCGATACCATTATGTACTACATCTACTACACCGCGTTCAAGCAGTACAAGTACGGCTACGGCAACGCCATGGGCGTGGTGCTGGCGGTGATCATCGCCATTCTGTCTGCTGTCCAGTTCAAGCTGGGCAACAAGGATAATTAAGGAGGTGCGGAACAATGCGTGCAACTGCTGCAAAAAAGCAAAAACCGTTGGAGCGCCATCCCAGTAAACTGAAAAAGATGAGCGCCTACGCCATTCTGGCCATCATCCTCATCAGCATTATGGCGGTGCTGTTCGCCTTCCCGCTGTACTGGATCATCACCGGCTCCTTCAAGACCGGCGCAGCCATCAACGCGACCACCCCGGAGTGGTGGCCCAGCCAGTGGGTGCTGACCAACTACCAGAAACTGTTTGCCGGGAAACGTGCCCCGCTATGGCAGCTGGCTGTGCCCTTCGGCTCCAAGTTCAGCGCCAACGGCGAGCCTGTCTACTTCTCGGTGGGTCCCATGGCTCCCGCCGCCATCCGCTGGATGATCAACACCGTGTTCATGGCCGTCATGTCCATGATCCTTACCTGCCTGACCGCCGCCATGGCCGGTTATGCGCTGGCAAAAAAGCGCTTTGTGGGCCGCAAGCTGCTGTTCACCCTCATCGTCTGCGCTATGGCACTGCCCAAGCAGGTCATCCTGATCCCCCTGCTGCGGGAGATGAGCGCACTGAACCTGTACAACACCATCTGGGCGGTCATTTTCCCCATCGTGGGTTGGCCGTTCGGCGTGTTCCTGATGAAGCAGTTCAGTGAGGGCATCCCCACCGAAATGCTGGAAGCTGCCCGCATTGACGGTGCCAGCGAGGCACGCACCTTTGTCAAGATCGTGCTGCCCATGGTCAAGCCCGGTATCGGTGCACTGGCCATCTTTACCTTCATCAACAGCTGGAACGATTACTTCATGCAGTTGATCATGCTGTCCAGCACCAGCAACCTGACCATCTCGCTGGGCATTGCAAAGCTGCAGGCAGAAAACAGCACCGACTTTGGTCTGATCATGGCAGGTGCTGCACTGGCTGCTGTGCCGATTATCATCATCTTCCTCATCTTCCAGAAGTACTTTACCAAAGGCATCGCAATGGGTGCTGTTAAAGGCTAAAATTTCGACCGCGGCCTGCGGCCGAAACAGGGAGAAATTTTTGGCGCAGCGGTCTGCAAGACGCGAGACCCGCCCAAGGGTCGAAGCGGATGCAGGGCACCGCAAGAGGGCGCTGATGCCGTTACCCGAACTGAAAAGCGTACGAGCTTGATGTTCAGGGAGAAATTTTTGGCGCAGCGGTCTGCAAGACGCGAGACCCGCCCAAGGGTCGAAGCGGATGCAGGGCACCGCAAGAGGGCATTGATGCCGCTGCCCGAACTGAAAAGCGTACGAGCATGATACAACTTACAATTATAATTAAAGAAGGGCTTGAAACATGAAAGATATCAAAAAATATCAGGGTGTCATCCCTGCCTTTTACGCCTGCTATGACGCAGAGGGCAACATTTCGGTGGAGGGTGTCAAGGCGCTGACCCGCCACCTGATCGCCAAGGGCGTCAAGGGCGTGTATGTGGGCGGCTCCTCCGGCGAGTGCATCTACCAGCACGTCGATGAGCGCAAGACAGTGCTGGAAGCCGTGATGAGCGAGGCCAAGGGCAAGCTGACCGTGATCGCTCACGTCGGCTGCAACAACACCGCCGACAGCATGGAGCTGGCACGTCACGCCGAGAGCGTGGGCGTGGACGCCATTGCCTCCATCCCGCCCATCTACTTCCACCTGCCAGAGTACGCCATTTCCAAATACTGGAACGATATGTCCGCTGCCGCCCCGAACACTGAGTTCGTCATCTATAATATCCCGCAGCTGGCAGGCACGGCGCTGACCATGAGCCTGCTGAACGAGATGCTGAAGAACCCAAACGTGGTGGCTGTGAAGAACAGCTCCATGCCCACGCAGGACATCCAGATGTTCAAGGATGCTGGTATTGCCGCCCGCGGCGAGGGCAACTTTGTGGTGTTCAACGGCCCGGACGAGCAGTTTGTTTCCGGCCGCGTCATCGGTGCAGACGGCGGCATCGGCGGCACCTACGCCGTGATGCCGGAGCTGTATCTGGCTATGAACGCCCATCTGGAAAAGGGCGAGATCGCAAAGGCTCGTGCCATCCAGTACGAGGCCAACCGCATCATCTACAAGATGTGCTCTGCCCACGGCAACCTGTATGCGGTGCAAAAGGAGATCCTGCGCCGGATGTACGGCTTGGAACTGGGCAGCGTGCGCGCCCCGATGCCCGGCCTGATCCCCGAGGATGAGTCCATCGTTGCCGCGGCACAGGCCATGATCGAAGCCGCCATCGCAAAGCTGTAACAAAATAAAAGCGCCCCTCTCCGTCTCTTTTCCAGAGGGGAGGCGGGCGCTTCTTTTATTGGAGGAAACGCAAATGATCTGCGATACCCTGCAGCATCTGGTACGGTACAGGGGACTGCACCCCAACTTGGATACCGCCATTGACTATCTGCTTACCCACGACCTTGCCGCTCTGCCGCTGGGGCGCACCGAGGTGGACGGGGACAAGGTGTTCATCAACCTGATGGACGCCACCTTGCACCCGGATGCGGGCTACCACCCGGAGTACCACAAGCTTTATGCTGATTTACAGGTAGACCTTACCGGCAGCGAGGGCTGGGGCTACACCAATCTGCCCGGCGCGGAGATCGGGGAGTTTACCGGGGACTGCGGCTTTCAGGCTAGCGCCAGCGTAGTGACCGGTGCACTGGGCGAGGGTCGATTTGTACTGTTCTTCCCGGAGGAACTGCATAAACCCGGCCTTGTACAGCACGGATGCGTCAGCGTGCGCAAGGCCGTTGTCAAGATCAGAATGGAGGAGTAAGACCATGGATAAGGAAAAGCTGTTTGCACAGATCAAGGGCGGGCTCATCGTGTCCTGTCAGGCGCTGGAGCACGAGCCGCTGTATACCAAGGAGGGCGGCGTGATGCCCCTGATGGCGAAAGCTGCCGCCATGAGCGGCGCTGTGGGCATCCGCGCCAACACCGTGCGGGATATTACCCAGATCAAGCAGGTGGTGGACCTGCCGGTCATCGGCATCATCAAAAAGGACTACCCCGGCACGCCCATGTACATTACCGTCACCATGAAGGAAGTGGACGAGCTGGTGGCCTGCGGGGTGGATATCCTTGCCGTGCAGGGCACCGGTGCGCTGCGCCCGGACGGCTCTACCTCTGCGCAGTTCATCCGCGCCATCAAGGCAAAGTACCCCGAACAGCTGGTGATGGCGGACTGCGATAACTTTGAAAACGCCATGCTCTGCGCCGAAGCCGGTGCCGACTTTGTGGGCACCACCATGCGCGGCTACACCCCCGAAACCACCGGCATTGACGATATCGACTTTGACTTCATCCGCAAGCTGTCCGCAGAGTGCCCGGCAAAGATCATTGCCGAGGGTCACATCCACTACCCGGAGCAGGCGGTCAAGGCGCTGGAAGCCGGTGCCTTTGCGCTGGTGGTGGGCGGTGCCATTACCCGCCCGGCAGAGATCACCGCACGCTTTACCGGTGCCATCAACGCCGCAAAAAAATAACACAGGGGAGTGCCTGCTATGAAACACTATCTTGGTATCGACATCGGCGGCACAGCCGTCAAGCTGGGCATCGTGGACGAAGCCGGCATGGTGCTGGCGAAAGCTGAGGAGAGCGTAAGCTTTGACGGCTACCGCACCCCCATCCTGACCACCGTGCTCAAAGCTGCACAGGCATTCCTTGCCGCGCAGAGCGTCCCGGCGGAAAGCCTTGCGGGCATCGGCGTGTCTGCCACCGGGCAGATCGACAGCCGCAAGGGCATCGTGGCGGGCACCTGCGGCAATCTGCCCAACTACATCGGCGCACCTATTAAAGCGGAACTGGAAAAGACCTTCGGCCTGCCGGTCACGGTAGCCAACGACGCCAACTGCATGACGCTGGGCGAGGTGTGGGGCGGCGGTGCACAGGGCTATACGGACGTCATCGGCGTGACACTGGGCACCGGCGTGGGCGGCGGCATCCTGACCGGAGGACGTCTGCTGGAAGGCGCGCGGGGTCTGGGCGGCGAGCTGGGTCACTACCGCACCCACGCGCTGGACGGCGTGGACTGCACCTGCGGCGCAAAGGGCTGCTGGGAGCGCTACGCCGCCACCACCGCTCTGGTGCGCGCCGCGCAGGAAAAGGACCCGGCATGGAAGGATGGCCGCGCCATCTTTGCCGCCGCAGAAGCGGGCAACGAGACCGTGCTGGCGCTGCTGGACGCATGGACGGACGAGATCGCGCAGGGACTGGCGGGCATGGTGCATATCTTCAACCCGCAGCTGATTTTGATCGGCGGCGGCGTATCTGCCCAGCAGAAGCTGCTCATCGACCCCATTGCCGCCAAGGTAAAGGCTGCTGTCATGCCCGCCTTTGCCGAAGGACTGGAAATTCGTGCCGCGCAGCTGCACAACGATGCCGGGATGGTGGGTGCTGTGTACTACTTCCGGCAGACGATGGAAAAGGAGTGATTTGGTTATGAAAAAGCATATTCTCTGTCTGGGTGATTCCAACACCCACGGCTACTGCGCCGACCCCAACGACTGCGCCGACCACGGCATCCGCTTCAACGAGGACGAGCGCTGGACCTGCCGCCTGCAAAAGGCGCTGGGCGAGGAGTATCTGGTCACAGAGGAGGGACTTTCCGGCCGCACTACCGTGTTCGTGGACCCGCTGCATGAGTCCATGGATGCACTGAGCGTGGCTTACGCCCTGCTCAAAAGCCACGAAGTCATCGACCTGCTCATCATCATGCTGGGCACGAACGACGTCAAGGAGCGCTTTGGTGCAAACGCTGCCTGCATCGGCGCGGGCATGGAGCGGCTGCTGCTCAAGGCGAAGAGCGTGGACTGCTGGGGCGGCAAGGCGCCCAACATTCTGGTGGTGGCACCGCCCTGCATCAAGGATGGCTTCCACGATGCCGTCATGGGCGCAGGCTGCGTGGAGAAATCCCGCGGGGTCGCCGAGCAGCTGCGCATCGTAGCCGAGCGGCAGGGCGTGCACTTTATGGACGCCGCCGAGTGCGAGTTCAACGAGGTGGACTTTATGCACCTGACCCGCAAGGGTCACGCCCGGCTGGCAGAGCTGCTGACCGCAGAGGTGCCGAAGCTGGTCTGAGCAAAAAGATGTCAGAGCGATCCCGGAAGGTCTGCGGACTTTCCGGGATCGCATTTTCATGTAAGCAGGGGAGAGAGCACGATTTCCGGGACGGCATGGAAAAGGCACACGGCAAGCGCCGCTTTTTCCTCCATACTGCCGCCTTTTTTGTTGACAAGGCACCGGCTTGCTATTATAATAGTGTAGTCAAAATGGCATTCCTGTGCGGCTTTGTGGCTGCGCGAAAGAAATACAGCTAATAACAAGGAGAGATTCTCAAATGGCACAAGAGATCAAGATGTCCGCTGCCGGTCTGAAGGCAATGCAGGAGGAGCTGGAATACCTCAAAACTGTCCGCCGCAAGGAGCTGGCTGAAGAGATCAAGGAAGCCCGCAGCCACGGCGACCTGTCTGAGAACAGCGAGTACGACGAGGCCAAGAATACGCAGGGTCTGGTGGAGAACCGCATCACCGAGCTGGAGCAGACCATCAAGAACGCAGTTATAATCGACGAGAGCGAGCTGAGCGTGGATAACGTCTCCGTTGGTACCCACGTCACCATCCGTGAGACCGGCGAGGACGAGGCCGAGGAATACGATATCGTGGGCCGCACCGAAGCTGACGCCTTCAACGGCAAGATCAGCGATGAGAGCCCCGTGGGTCATGCCCTGATGGGCAAGGCTGTGGGCGAAAAGGTCGAAGTGCTGCTGCCCACCGGCCAGACCGTGGAATACACCGTGCTGGCCATCACCCATTCTGCAAACTAAGTAGGAGTAACCATGGAAGAGCAAAAGAGAAACCCCGCTGCGGGTCTGTCCGAGAGCGAGCAGGTACAGGTGCGCCGCCAGAAGCTGGCCGACCTGCAGGCCGCCGGCAACGACCCCTTTACCCTGACCAAGTTCCCGCAGGACGCTTATTCTGCCGACCTGAAGGAAGAATTTAAGGAGCTGCCCAACGAGACCGACAGCGGCAAGCTGGTGGCACTGGCAGGCCGTATGATGTCCAAGCGCGTTATGGGCAAGGCAAGCTTTGCCCACCTGCGCGACGACAAGGGCGATATCCAGCTTTACGTCCGCCGCGACGAGCTGGGTGACGATGCCTACGCCGCCTTTAAAAAGCTGGACGTGGGCGACATTATCGGCGTGAAGGGCGAGGTGTTCCGCACCAAGACCGGCGAGCTGAGCGTGCGCGCCACTGAGCTGACCCTGCTGGCAAAGAGCCTGCGCCCCCTGCCCGAGAAGTTCCACGGCCTGACCGATACCGAGATGCGTTACCGTCAGCGCTATGTGGACCTGATCGCAAACCCGGAGGTGAAGGACACCTTCATCAAGCGCAGCCGCATCCTGAAGGAGATCCGCGCTTATCTGGACGAGAAGGGCTTTTTGGAGGTAGATACCCCCATCCTGACTCCGTTCGAGATCGGTGCTTCCGCACGCCCCTTCTACACCCACCACAACACCCTGAACATGGACATGGTGCTGCGCATCGAGACCGAGTTGTACCTCAAGCGCCTGATCGTGGGCGGCATGGATCGCGTGTACGAGGTGGGCCGTATCTTCCGCAACGAGGGCATGGACCCCAAGCACAACCCGGAGTTCACCACCATTGAGCTGTATCAGGCCTTTACCGATTTCCACGGCATGATGGATCTGGTGGAGGAGCTGTACAAGCGCCTTGCCCTCAAGATCTGCGGCAGTCTGGTCATCCCGTATCAGGGCAAGCAGATCGACATGAGCCACTGGGAGCGCCTGACCATGGTGGAAGCCGTGAAGAAGTATTCCGGCGTGGACTTCAACGACTGGCAGACCGATGCAGATGCCATCGCCGCCGCCAAGGCACACAACGTGGAGCTGCCCGAGGTGCCCACCAAGGGCGCCATTCTGGCCGAGTTCTTCGACGCCTTTGTGGAGGACAAGCTGATCCAGCCCACCTTCATCTACGATTACCCCGTGGAGATCAGCCCGCTGGCCAAGCGCAAGCCGGATGACCCCGCTTTCACTGAGCGTTTTGAGTATTTCATCGACTGCACCGAGTACGGCAACGCCTTCAGCGAGCTGAACGATCCTATCGACCAGAAGGGCCGCTTCGAGCGTCAGGTGGCCGAGCGCAAGGCGCTGGAGCCCGAGTGCAAGGCACAGGTGGACTACGACTACGTCAACGCACTGGAGTACGGCCTGCCCCCCACGGGCGGTCTGGGCTTCGGCGTGGATCGTCTGGTGATGCTGCTTACTGATAGCGCCTCTATCCGCGACGTGCTGCTGTTCCCCACGATGAAGCCCATCGACCAGTGAGCTACAAGAAAATTAACATAGAAACGAAAGATTTGACTTCTGATTTTCTTGCAAAAACTGTGTTATCCCTGTTTTGACATCAATTTGACAGCAAAATCCTGAAGAATCACGTCCCGTTATGAAGCGTGACGGATTTCAGATAAAAACGCACAAGGCTTGAACAAAGCTGTAAGAGCACTTCTTGGAATCATCTGAGAAGTGCTCTTTTTGTTTGCTCCTGCGGCCAACTTCTGTCAGACAGTCACAAAAAAACGGAGGATAAGATTATGAAAAACGACTATAAGACTATCAAACCCATGAAAGAAATTCCTGACCAGCTTCGCAAGTTGCGCCGCCAGTTCCTGCGCTACCAGCAGGCAGAAATCGTGTACAGCTTATCCCACAAGAAGCTGCTGGAGCTTGCCAGCGATGCCGGGGCAATCTACCGCTTCGACAGCACGGTACTTATCAACCGGGAGATTTTTGATGCCTATTTGGAACGCTTCCATGAACCTGCAAGAAAAATTACCGCGGAGGAGGTCGAGGACGAGTGAGCGGCAGTGTGTGGATGTTTTCTGACCAGATCGACGATGAAGATATGGACTTCATGCGGCATGAGTTCGTGACTTACAGCATGGCAAGCGATTATTATGGGCTGGGATTGAAACCTGTCACCCGGATGGCACATGAATGTGGGGCTATCTATAAGATTGGCCGGAAGATTCTAATTCGGAGAAGCATTTTTGAAGAGTACCTGCGCCAGCAGAGAAAGATTTGAGGTGTGCAATGGAAAAGCCGAACACTAGATTGCATGATGAAAATAATGGGCTGGACTATGTGCTGGTCGGAGATTACTACTTTCCTGCCTTGATTTTGGCAGAGGATTCTCGCCCTGTTGGTCGTTGGGGTAGAATGTACAAACGGTATCTTAAAGAACATCATTCAGCACGGTATCAGGCCCTCCTGCTGTCTGGCAGATTGAACAGCTATCTGGCTGACATTGATGCACAGGCAGAGGAACAGTTGGAGTTGCTTACTCAGCAGATAGCTGAACGTGAGGGTGTGAACGAAGAACTGAAAGCCGCAAATCAAATGGAATGGGTGCGTAGGATGAACAGTATCCAGAACCGAGCGGAGGAAGTTATTAAGGCCAAATTGATCTTTGCATAATGTCGGAGGGGCAGATACCGTATAACTTGGTATCTGCCCCTCTTATGTTTACAGACTATCGCTATAAATTGATGTAAAGGCATAAATTTCAAAATATTTTGAATGCAAAATGGAATATATTTGCATTCTCATTGACGCTCTATTGTAAAAGCATTATAATTGTTACATAAAATTCACACAAACCACACCTGTACAATTGAGCAATAGGGAAAAGTTATGACGAATGGCATAGAAGCAACAGTTGCTCTTTGCAAATGCGGAAAAGTCCACAAAGCCTACGGTGTCCGCTTTGAAAAGACTGGCAAGAAGCACTGGAAGTACACATGGGCGTTTCCTATCAAAGAATCAGCCGCAAAACATGAAGGCTACGATGAAACCACAATTATTGGTAAGATTGAGCCAACAGAAGATTATCCCGGATGTCCTTACTGTAAAGCAACTACCTTCGTAATATGCGGCACCTGTGGAAAATTGAATTGCTATAATGGTTCTAGGTTGTTCTCCTGTGGATGGTGCGGAGTACATGGTGTTGTCAGTTTGGGTTATGACGGCTCTGGCATCCGAAGCAGTGGAGATCGGTAAAAGATTATGAGTATCTTCAACAAGCAACAACAGAAACCCATGCCGACTTTCTCTGCCAGTCAGACGGTTCTTCCTTCTGCTGCAATCTCCCGGATTGAGAGTGGCAGTCTGGCAGAACTGAATGTGCCTAACTTGATGCTCAAAAAGGGCGAAAAATGCTGCTTTGTAGACAAGAGCTATGAAATGGTCGAGACAAGCATCACTCGAAATGTCCGAAAATCCGGCGGTACCAGTATGCCAAGTGTCTTTTTCAAGGGCGTTCGATACCACATGGGCAGCAGTGAATCTATCCCGGTAACGGAAACCAAGGTCGACTACATACCGGGATACCTTTATATTACCAACAAGCGCATCATTTTCACCTCGCAGAAAGGCGGCCTAGAAAAAACCATTGGTTCACTTTCTGCATTTCATCCCTATTCCAATGCGATTGGGCTTCAATTTGGGCAAAAGGTCATAAACTTTATTCTGCCTCGTGCGGATCTGGCAGTACAAACGCTTCAAATTATGACGTAAATCATCGAAAGGGTATTGCAATATGGGAAATCTAAAAGTACATGATAAGCTGGATATTCAAGCTGGGGGACAGGCTGAGGTTCTGGATGAATTTGGTTCTGGTGGTCAGGGCACAGTCTACAAGGTATCGTACAACGGTAAAACCTATGCTCTGAAATGGTATCATCCGGGAGTTTTCAAGGGAAAGGAAAATGACTTCTATAAGAACCTCGAAAACAATATCAGCAATGGTGCGCCAACGGATGCTTTTCTCTGGCCAAAAGCCATTACCAAAGTTTATAACGACCAGTTTGGTTATCTGATGGATATGCGCCCGTCTGGTTACGAAGAACTGACCAACTTTTTTGTGGGTGGCCGAAAGCAAAAACAGGCGCGTTTCAAAAGTTTCTACGCCCTCTGTACGGCAGCAATCAATATTATCGAAGCCTTCCGTGCTCTGCACAATAATGGGTACAGTTATCAGGATATCAACAACGGCAACTTCTTTATCAATCCGGAAAATGGCGATGTGCTGATTTGCGATAATGATAATGTCAGTCCATTCGGAACCAATCTTGGCATTATGGGTAAGCAGCGCTGGATGGCTCCGGAAATTGTTATGGGTAAGAATGACCCGGACAAAAACAGCGACCGATTCAGTCTGGCCGTAGTGCTATTTCGGCTGTTGTTTATCAATCACCCATTGGAAGGCCGTTACAGCACCCCTCCCTGTATGACCAAAGAAGCAGAGCAAAAATATTATGGTAGTGCTCCGATTTTTGTCTATGACCCATCCACATCGGAAAACCGTCCGATTCCGGGAACCGACCATAATCTGAAACTGTTCTGGAATGTTTATCCGGACTATGTAAAAGAAGCGTTCATCCGTGCATTCAGTCATGATGTAATGATGAAGCAGAAGCCACGCATTCTGGAAAAAGAGTGGCTGGATATTTTTATCCGCCTGCGCACGGAAATTGGCCGCTGCCCACACTGTGGGCAGGAAACGTTTTATACATTCAGGGGAAGCCACGATATTCCCTGCATGGAATGCAGCAAAAAGATTTCCATTGCAAATGCGCTGCAAATCAAAAATCAGATTTTGCCTATCTTCCCCGGCTTGAAAATCAGTTTGTGGACAGTGGACAGCTCTCTGGAAGATATCCGCACACAGGTAGCCGAAGTAGTGAAGAATCCGAAAGATCCGAAACTACTTGGCTTCCGAAACCTCAGCCAGCGCACTTGGAGCGTAAATCTGCCAGATGGTTCTCAGCGTCCCCTGCCGCCACAGCAAGTTGTACCCGTTCGCGCTGGATTTGAAATCCATTTCCTTGGTGGAACAAATGATTCTGGAATTATCAAGTAAAAGAGAAAGGTGAAGAAAAATGTCTCTGTTGGATAACGTAGCACCTGCCCCTCGAAAAGTCATGACGCTGTTTTATGTGGTCGATACCTCCGGCAGTATGTGCGGAAGCAAAATCGGCAGCGTCAACAGCGCAATGGAAGAAGCCATTACCAGTGATTTGCCGGAGATCAGCGCAGCAAACGATGATGCTGAAATCAAAGTGGCCATCATGCAGTTCAGCAGTGGTTGTTCGTGGATCACTCCGCAGAGTGGTCCTATTGCTATTGGAGATGTGATCTGGAACGATCTGAACGCAGGCGGCGTGACCGATTTGGGCGCAGCCTGTAAGGAGCTGGATAAAAAACTCTCTCGCAATGAGTATTTGAACAGCCAGACAGGAGCGTATGCTCCGGTCATTCTGCTGTTCAGTGATGGCGGCCCCACGGACAACTGGGAAAAGGAACTGAAGCAGCTGAAGCTGAACAACTGGTTCAAACACGCTATTAAAATTGCTATTGCCATCGGCGACGATGCAGATAAGGCGGTTCTGGCCGAGTTTACCGGAACGATTGAGTCCGTCATTACGGTCAATGATAAGCACACGCTGAAAGCTCTGATTCGCAAGGTCAGTGTCCGCGCATCGGAGTTCCAGAGTCACAGCAAGCAATCCGGTGATACGACCTCCAGTGCCGAGGATGATAGTGCCAAAATTGCACAGGATGCCGTCAATGAGATTAAGCAGGATGCTTCTCAGAACAGCCCTGTTTCTGGTGGTGACTCTGGTGCCATTGATGTTTCACTGGATCAGGATTGGGGCAACTGGTAAAAGCTGATTCTCGGTGGGAGGTCAAATTATGGCTGAATATTACCAGTTCGCTCATTCTGTACAAGGCTATAACCATATTAAAGCAAACAAGGTTTGTCAGGATGCATCCGGTGAGTGCCACTTTGAAGATGTATGCATTATCGCTGTGGCAGACGGTCACGGCAGCGATAACTATATTCGCACAGACCGTGGCAGTAAATTTGCGGTTTCTGCGGCTTTGACAGCTATCAAGGCCTTTGTACAGGAAGCGCGGGAAAATCATCTGTCCACTGTTCCTGATTCTGAAACCGAATTGATTCAAGTTTCCAAAAATATTCTTGCTCGGTGGTATACGCAGGTAGAAAATGATGTTGCCTGTGAACCATTCCAGCCGGAAGAACTGGCAAAAGTATCAGAGAAATATAAGCAACGGTACGCTTCCGGGCAATATAATGCCAAGGCTTATGGAACGACCCTGATTGCAGTCTGCATGACCAACGAGGGTTGGTTTGGCATCCATATTGGAGATGGAAAATGCGTTGAATTGCTGGAAAACGGGACGCTTTGCGAGCCTATCCCATGGGATGAAGCTTGTGAACAGAATATCACCACCAGCATCTGTGACAGTGATGCGATTGAAGAATTTCGTTATATAATTCAAAAGGATTTCCCTGCTGCAATTTTTATCGGAAGTGATGGCATTGATGACAGCTATTCCTCTGAGATAGAATTGCATGAACTGTATCGCAACATTTTCATTATCTTTGCAGAACATGGTACAGAAATTGGTAGCAATGAAGTCCGTGACTACTTGCCAAAAATCACCAGACGGGGCAGCGGTGATGATGTTTCCATTGCAGGCATTATTCGCACGGATCTTTCTGAAGATTCAGTCGCTAAAATTAGGCTGTGCGGCGAAGAAATCCGGCTGAAAGCCCAATTAGAAAAGGCAGAGCGCACCCATCAATCTGCCATCGAGAAGAAAAACTATATTGAAAACAACATGGAGCGAAACCGGGCGGAACTTCAGAAACTGGCGGAACGTCTGCTGGATGCTGAAGCTGGTCTAAAAGCATCGGAGGTCGCTCTTTATAAGGCGCAGGCTGAATGGAAGTCACTGCAAGCCAGACTGAACGCACTGGAACGCGATGCTGTGGGAAATGTTGCGATACAAGCTGAGGATGCAGCTGCACTTGATCCCGATGCTAATGACTTGATTTCCATTCAGGATGCGGCAAAATCGGAAGTAATGCAGGAAACTCAAGGAATTTCACATTGATTCGTCAAAAGGTCTTCGCCAGATATGGCGTGGGCCTTTTTGTGTTGTGTGTGAGGAAAGATCATGACCGAATTTGGAAGATATCTGAAACAGTGTCCAGCGGCACTCAAAGATAAAACCCGAACATTAAGTTTGCTAAAAGATGCTCTGAAGAATGACTTGCCGAAGTTTCGCGTATTGCAAGCAGCCTATGAACTTGGAATACTAGAAGCCATCCAACTCAGCAATCCGATTTCAACAGATGATAGGCTGAAAATCACGACAGGTCTTGTCAGCCAGTATGCCATGCTGGAAAACGCAGCTAAGAATGCTATTGATTATTGGCAAGACAGCGTTGATGCAGATATTCTTTATCGTGCACTTAATGATGCTGACGAGTGCAGAGAATCTCGCATAAATTCCGCTGAATCTACCGCACGACCTGCAATTCCGATAAAGCCACAACAGAATCCAGCTGAAAATCTGCTCAAGATCGAATCAATTTCGCAGGATTCTATTCGCATGGGCATTCGGCTTCAATGGAAAAAACAATCGGAAATCGAATGCTATGAAATCTGGCGGGCAAAAGAATCAGAGCAACCTGTCAAAATCAAGGAAGGTTCTTTCCCTATTCCACGGTATCAGGATTACGATGTGGAAGCTAACTGCTGCTATACTTATGCAATCCGGGGATTGAATGAATCTGGAAAAGATATTGCACATTCCGCAGATATTCAGCTGATTGCCCCAAGCAAGCCACCTGTATTTCAAATTCGAGAGTTGCAGTTTACCTTTTCTGGCCTCCAACTCAAATGGAGTATGCTTTTTGAAGCAGAAAAATATATTGTCCAGAAATACTCGGATGTCTATGGATGGACAACTCTTGCGGAGCTTCCTGTGGAGCAGACCATGTATCTGGATGCTGCCGCTCAGGGTGGAAAGACAATTAAATATAAAATCCGGTGTGTCTGTAAAAATGGCACCGCGATAGAAACCGCTGAAATTGAATTGAATTTATAAAGGAGCCAGACTACTATGAGTCTAAACCTGTTGGTGTCAATTATAATTTATGCACTCATGGCGTTTTTTGTTGGATGTGGATTCTACCATATTGTCAATCTATCAAAATATCAGAAAGACTTTGCATTAATAGGGAAAAGAATTAAAACCGATGCCCAGGCTGTTATTGATTTACAGGAGTATCTTGACGGAACGATTAGCGAGCAAAACAAATTATTTCAGTCTGATAAATTAAACGCCAAACTTGAAGAGTATCGAGCTGCGTATCAGCGAACAAAAAGCACTAGTTTTGCGGCTCCTTTTGTCGATATTACAGATTTCTTTAACGGGGAATTCTTAGACGAATTGGGACACACCGGATTCTGTGAATTGGTTCCCGGAACTATGACTGGCCTTGGAATTTTAGGAACCTTTGTTGGCTTAGTTCTCGGTGTTGGTGGATTTGACACATCCACTACAGATGCTGTTATGGTTAGTATCACCCACCTTCTTGGTGGCATGAGTACAGCTTTTTTGACAAGTATTGTTGGTGTGCTACTATCTCTTGCGTTTTCACATATCTATAAAAAGTACGTCGACAGCACAAATCAAAGCCTTGAAGATTTTGTAACTGCATTCCATGACAAGAATCTAGATGGCTCTTCCAGTAATGCCGAAAACCAGCTTTTGGGTTACCAACAGCAGCAGACCGAGTTGATGAAAAACTTTGCTACCGTCGTTTCGGAAGCTGTCAGCACCTCTATCGCTAATACCATGCGTACCGAGCTGGTTCCGATTTTCGATGAAATGAAGTCTACTGTTAAAGAGTTCAGCGAAATTGCAAGCCAGCAGCAGAAAGATGGCCTGAATCAGGTCGTGCAGGAATTTATTCGCTGCATGAACGAATCCCTGCGTGGGCAGTTTGATGAACTGGCCGCAACGATTCAGAAAACTTGCGAATGGCAGAAAGCATCTACTGAGCAGATGCAAAAAATTGTGGATAGCATTTGCGATACATCGAATGAAATTGAAAAGGTCAATGCCGTTTCCCATCAGACCGTTGAAGAAATGAACGGTTTTGTCACGCTTCTGAAGGAGTATCAGGAAAAACTCCATTCTGAAGCAGAACTCATTCAGCAGCAGATTGCAAACAGCAATGAAATCAGCGAACGGCAAGCCAATTATCTGGACAAACTGGTGGAAAGCGAAAGCCGCGTTGCTGATTTGGCGGACAACGTGAAAAAAGAAGCAGAGGCTGCACAGCAGGCCGTTGATATGCTGTCGGATCACTGCAAAGACCAGATCAGTGGTATTGTGGATGCTGCCAAGCAGGATATGGACGCGCTGGCTGCATCTACAAAGGTTTTGACTGAGGCCAGCCATTCGCAGATGGAAACGCTGGCACAGACTGCTGAAAGCGAAATGCAGCTGTTGTCCAACACTGCCGCCCAGCTTAGCGAAGAAAACCACAAACAGCTGATGGAACTGACAAAGGCATCCTCTGAGCAGATGTCTGTGATTTCCGAGGCGGCAAATAATGTGATGCAAAATAGCAAGCAGCAGATTGAGGAAGCAATCAAGGCAACACAGGCACAGTCGGAAGCTTTGATGCAGGCCACCAATGACTTCTCCGACTTTGTACAACAAGAGCACAAAAAATTGGTGGAAGCTGTGGACAAAGAGGTGTCTGGTCTGTCCAATTTTGCAGGTCAGACTACAAGCGAAATTCAGTCTGCGACTGCTGGCATGGAGAATGCGGCAAAGCTGCTGGATAAGAATCTGGATGATGTACTTGATCGCACCTTTACGTCGTTCGACAGCAGTCTGACCGATATTTCGCAGCATCTGAGCGGCACCATTGCCGATGTGCGCGATACTACCGAGGCCCTGCCGCACGTTATCCGTGAATCTCAGAAGCAGTATGAAGCGGTTCTCGCTAAACTGACAAGCCAGACCCAGACCTATCTGGATGCAATGGAAAAGCTGACAGCACTGGTTGAGCAAAAGGCTCCTGTTGTGGCTGATGAAGAAGGGAATCGTCAATGAGACGCTATACCAAACGAAATAAAAACGGCGAAAAGCTGAATTTCTGGCTTTCCTACTCTGACATGATGGCGGCATTGCTGCTGGTCTTTATTCTGATTCTATCCTGTACCCTGCTGGAAACCCGCGCAACCTATGAAGCGAAGCAGGCCGAGCTGGAAGAAAAAGAACAGATTATTCTGAATCAGCAGTCGCAAATTGATACGATTGTGGGTGTTCGTGGAGATCTGATTGATGCCCTGAGCAAAGAGTTCTCTGGTAACGACCTTTCCGTCAAGGTAGATGCACAGTCTGGTGCAATCACTTTTGATTCAACGCTGCTCTTTGGCTACAACGATGACAAACTTCAGGATTCCGGCAAGGCTTTTCTTGCAGAGTTTTTGCCGAAATATTTCTCGGTTCTGCTGGGCAAGGATTTTTCACCGTATGTCGCTGAAATCATCATTGAGGGACACACTGACACGGATGGCGGTTATATGTACAACCTGCAATTGTCGCAGAACCGTGCATTTGCCGTCGTGTCCTACTGTCTGGATGAAAACAACCATTTTCTTTCGGACAGCCAGTTAGAAGAACTGCGTGTTTTGCTGACCGCAAATGGACGTTCGTGGAGTGCACCTATTTATGCAGCGGACGGAACGGTTGATATGCAGGCATCCCGCCGTGTGGAAATCAAGTTCCGCTTAAAGGATGAGGAAATGATGAATCAGATTGCCGAAATGCTTGAGGAAACAAAATGAAAACAAGCTATAAGCCTTCTAAACTTCCGGCTATTGCTGCGCAGGTGCGGAAAGAACATCCTACAAGTTCTGAAATCAAGAATTATCAGCTTGATAATAGCTTCTTAGACGAAGTGCGCCAGTGGGCTAAACTACCCAAAGAAGATGTAGATGGAGAAGCCATTACCATTCCAATTCGCAAAGTGCGGCTGCTGGCAAATTATGTGCCAGCAAACTCTCTGCATCTTCCGCTTCTCAACCTGACAAGGATTTTATTTCTGCGCGCAAATGAAGAAATCGCACGGTCGCTCTTTATTCTCTGGCAGGATTATTTCACGAATCAAGATCTATGTTATCTCCTTTATCGTATCGTACAGGACAAGCCTGAACTGGTAAAGAAAATCGTTTCCAACACCAAACTGGAAAACACCACTATGATGCAGTGGTTTCCCAGTAAAAATATCCCCTATGCAGTCGGCAGAGAGTGTATGCGTTGGCAAAAATCTGACCGCATCCGTTTTTCTGACCGTCTGATGACGTTGGGAATCATGCCATCCACTCGGCTAGGACAGCGTTGTATTCAGGAATACCTTACTTTCTGTGATCGAACAGGCTATCTTGAAATTTCTGACCGGGATATGCTGCCTGCTTTGAAGAAGTATTCTCCGGATTCTATAAAGCTGTTCCTGAAGAATATCTTGACAGAACTGAAAGTTGAGGACTTTCAGAGATACTACCAGTGTGGCTCCTATCTTCGCAATATTTATACCAGCGATGCAGGAACGCTAAAGTATAAGAATTTCTTTTCCGGTTTCACGCCTGAGCAGGAACTCAAGTATCACCGCTGGCTGAATTATATTCTGATTCGAGAGAGCTTCTCCAAAAACAGCAATGATGAACGTCTGCAATTCTGGAGCCAATATGTTCCATATAGTACAGATGCTTATCGTGTATCTGCAAGCGAATGCCTTGTAATCGAATTTGAAATGTATAGTATTATTGAGTTTACTACGAAAACCATGGGGCCGTTATATATTTATCGCAAAGATATTTTTGAAAAATTTGTCAAGAAATATCTTAAACGCATGAATAATACGGAACTGCGGCACAGCTTGTACAATGAACTATTGCAGTACGCCACGGAAAGAATCATTCATCACGATAATTGGCAGTATAAGACCAGCCGTTATCTAATGGCGCATAGTATTATTTAAGAATCCACTAAAGGAGATTTTTTGATGCAAACAGTTGTGAAAATCAAGCTAGAACTTAATAATGGGCAGAGTGTTGATAATGAGTTTGTCTACAAGGATAGTTTTTTATCTATCTGTGATGATATGATAAAGAAAATTTTTCCTTCTGTAGATACTTGCACAATCGTCAGCTGTTGCTTCACAATAGGAAGTGATAATCTATCAGTATGCGTGAGCAACTACAGTTTAACTGATGAGATTTGCTTTTTTGCATTTCACAATATGCCAATGAAACTTCATTCATTTCAGGTATTTGGCGTTAACATTCATCTTGTTGACTGCACAACTGACTTGCTCCAACTGGATTGCGAAAAAATTCTTTTAGCTGAATGTCAAATTGCACAAGCGAATATTGGGCTGAATGGACACTATGAGGTATTAAAGAGCAGGAATAGCCAAACTGACACTTGTACTGCTTACACTATGAATGTTTTCGATATTCGTTCCTGCCATATTGAAACATTAAAAACATATATTCAATGCAATTATGTGAATGTTCAGGAAAGCACTATATCAAATTTTTATTTTTATGGTGGTTTTGTTGGAAAAGTAGTAGCAGTGGTGAATACGCTTAATATTTGGCAGTTCTGCCAAATTAGAAACTTAGAAGTCGATTGTCAAGTCAATAATCTTAAAGTTGAAGATAGTTCTATCTCAAAATTTATTGCGAAAGGAAAATGTCACATAGGAGATATTTCCTCGGTCTCAACGGAATGGAGCGATGCTTACAATTTTGATCCAGAATCCTTTAATAATAAAAATTCAGTTGTATGGGAAATTATCGTAAAATCAGCAGAGCATTCTGGAAATTCGCAAATAATAGCTGAAGCAAACTATAATATTGTTAAAGCATTATATCAAGAAGAAAAAGGTCTTGGTAAGATTATGGGAAAGGTTTTTGATTTTTGCAGCGGATATGGTTATAAGCCTCTGAGAGTTTTTAAAGCAGGTAGTATATTGATTGGAAGCGTCTTTGTGCTGCTCGTGATTCTTCGTCCCAACAAGTGCAAGGTATCACAATGTCTGGCTTACGCAGTGGCAGGGATTGCAGGGCAAAGCGGATTGACAATCTGTAATGGTATTAGTTTTTGGATTGTGACACTAGAGTATCTTCTTGGCGTCATCCTGTTTGCTGTTTTTGTCAATGGATTATACTTGAGATACAAAAATTAAATATGGATGCAAAGGTTGAACTATCTTTATGAACTTACGCATTATCCTTGACCAGTATCCACAATGTCTAGAGAGCCGTGCAAAGCTATCTGCCATCCTGCGCGACTTGTACCCCAGCGAACGCCGAGAAATCAATATTGTTTTGGATATATACGAATGCGGCATAGCAGATAAAATCAAACATCTTAAAAACATTGACGCCTTGCAGGTACAAGCTTTTTGTCGCCAACTCGAAGTCGAGTATGCACTTCCGGCCCAATATGCACTTCGTGGACTTGCTTTGTGGCTTGAAGCCTACAATGTAGCGATTCAGAAAAACGAAGTTCCTGCTAAGGATTCTCGTGTGTTGTCTGGCCCTACAAGTTTTGAATCAAATGCTTCACAAGATTCAGAAAACTCTAATCAAATCGTCAATACTGCTCCAGAATATGAGTTGAAAGTTCTTACTCTAGCGACGGCTGAGATTTCCCGATATCATGGGCATAATTCTAAGAATGTTATTATCCCTAGCATTATTGACGGAAAAAATATTGTTGGTATCGGAAAAGGTGCATTTCAACGTTGTACGACAATCGAATATCTACGACTTTCAGAAGGAATTCGCTACGTTGAAGATAGCGCATTTTTTAATTGTTCGGCATTGAAGAGCTGTTTGCTCCCACAGTCCCTTGTTCGTCTTGGCTCAGAGCTTAATACACTACCAAATCCTACCGGAGTTTTTGAGCACACAGCCCTAGAACATATTATTTTGCCGGAAGCTATTCGATATATTGGAAAATGTGCATTCAGAAATTGCTCAAAATTAAAGAGTGCCTCGATTTTGTCAAGTATAGAATGTTTGCCAGAGGAAGCGTTTTTAGGATGTGAGCGGCTTACTACAATTGAATTGTCCAATACCGTTAAGATTATTTCCAATCGAGCATTTGCGTTCTGTGAAAGTTTGCAAAGAATTGCATTACCACCAAATGTAAAAAGCCTTGGTGAAATGACTTTTCTTGGATGCACTTCACTCAATATGATTCGATTGAATGTTGGATTAACAAGTATTCGCCAGGGGGCTTTTCTAAGCTGTACTAGCCTAAAGGAACTCCATGTTCCATCAACAGTAACTCTGCTTGGAGAACATCTTTTTGAATACGTTCCAATTCACAAAGCAAATGGGAATGCAGTGATTTATGGGAGCAGGCGGCAAAACCTCAATCTGTTGATTTACTGCGCCTTGGGTTCCCATGCACTTGAATATGCGCAAAAAAATAATATTGAATTTCGAGTAGAAAGACATTAGTCCTAGCGTTATTCTCGAATGAAAATACGCACATCAGGGAACACTTATATCAACTTTCCGGAAAGGGTGTGATTTTATGGTTGACCGTATTGTCAAAGAGATTAACATCTGCTTGGAAAATGACTGCTACATTTCAGCATTGGGAATGGCATTGACCCTGCCGGATATTTGTGGAAAAGCTAAATATCCCCAATGGAAAAAGCAGAATGTTGGGCTGCGGTACAAGAAATGGTATGATGAGTATATTGGATTCCGTGAAATTCCAAGTGGACCACATAGTGAAGATTTCTCGTATTTAAGTGGTGAGGTCGTTTACAGTTTGAGAAATTGCTTGCTGCATCAAGGAACTCCCAATATCGACAATAACAAAATCACAGAAAAGCGTTGCAAGATGGACTACTTTATTCTCGTGATTAACAATGATGAACACATAACTTCATCTGAGTTCGCGTTAAACCACGATGGTGCTCGTTCGGATTGTGGAATGAAGGTGGACCTTTATAGCCTTTGCGGAAAATTAACGCGTGCAGCTTCCGATTACTATCACAGTAATAAAGAACTCTTCGATTTTTTTCAGTATCAGTTAATACAATAATACAGTCTCACCCAAGAGCGGCAAAGTTTCATTGCGAACTTTGCCGTTTTCCTTTTGCTCCAAATTTGTGAAATTTCCAAAACTGTATTCCAAAACAGCTCTGCGGATTCCTATTAGTGTAGGGGTTTTCAAAATCTTTTGTAAAACAGCTTTCCTCTGGTTCTATAAGTGGAAATCGAACAAAATCTATATTCTAAAATTAGGCAGTTCAACAAAATTTGAAAATCTGGTTGCCAAACACCCATTTTAGATTGTTATAGGTAGAGGGGAACGTTGAAAAAATGAATTTTCTTTGAACTTTTAAAAGACCCAGTTTAAAAACACCCCTTAAAGTTTGTATAGGGTATAGGGACTACTTTTCAAAAAACAGCCCTACCGGTATTTTTGAAAGCCCTCAACTTCTTACAAGACAACATTGTACTTTGACAACAGCATGATCGGCTGCAAGCCACTATGCTTTTTCGGGGAAGTGCCGCCACGACACGAGCGCACCAAGAAGAAGCCATACGCCGGAGGAGATCGGGCAGGAACCGCTTGCAGGCAGACCGACACCGAAGAAGAATCGGGCAAGCTGGCAGAGAGGACTTCGCAAAGTCTTGTCTGTCAGGTTGTTCGGCGCAAGAGTGCAGAGAGCGCAGCTCTTTGCGCGGGTCAAGGGCGGCAGCCTTGCCCAGTGGATGTGATGCTCTGCGTCATATCCTACTGGGTATTATCTGGCGCACAGCAGGCGGCAGATTTGCAGCTTCGCTGCACCGCGTTGCCCCTATCTCGCGCACGGCGTCCTCTGCGTACCCCCAGAAAGGAGAGATGGTCGCTGAAACTGACCCGACACAATGGCCGCGCCGGAAAGCACGGCACTTACAATCCAAAGCACAATGACCGCAGTTTTGAAATTGCCAACAGCGAGCATATCAATCCGGAACGTGTCCAGCAAAACATCTATTGGGATTGCTACAACGGCATCCGTTCTGCCCTGCATCCCAAGAGTGAGGACAGTCTGGCCGACACCTTTGAAGAAGTCGAAAAGCTCTATTACAAACTGCATTACACCAACTTCAGCGAAAAGCAGAATGAGCGCAACGCCAAAATCCGGCACACGGAACGAAACCGCTCAACAGAAGATTTGCTAACCAGCAAAAAGACCTGTCCCGAAGAAAGCATCTATCAGTTGGGAACGCTGGAAAGTCATGCTTCCCCGAAAGAGCTTTTTCAAATCGCCACAGAATTTATGGATGAGTTCCACGAGCGTTTCGGCAAACACGTCCACATTCTGGATTGGGCGTTACATCTGGATGAGGGAACGCCGCACATCCACGAACGCCATGTGTTCGACTGTGAGAATAAATATGGTGAAATTGCCCCACAGCAGGAAAAAGCGTTGGAAGCACTTGGCTTTGAACTGCCAAAGCCAGACAAGCCCCTTGGCCGCTACAACAACCGCAAGATCACGTTCGATGCAGCCTGCCGCACGATGCTGTTCGAGATTGCCAGACGCCACGGTCTGGAACTGGATGAAGTGCCGGAATACGGTGGACGGGCATACCTGGAAAAGCAGGATTATATCATGGCAAAGCAAAAAGAGCAGCTTGCCCAACAGGAAAAAGCTGTGCAGGAGCAAACCGTCCAGCTTGAAAATTTGAAACAGGAACATGAGAATGAAAATCTTCTGCAAGTTCGACGCACAACATATCAGTCTTTGACGATTATGCGCAACGACAAGAAAATTCAAAAGCAGGAAAAACGGATAGATGAGCTTTCTCAGCAAATCGAAGATACCGAGAATTTTCTGGAAGAAATTTCTGCGATTGCCTATGACAAAGCAGTTGCGGTTGTTTCCGAAAAAGCTGCAAAGGATGCTCTAAGAGAAAGCACGGAGCAGGTCGATATTTATTTGGATTGGCTAAAAGAGCCGGGACGAAAGGCAAGCAAGGAAACAGTGGACTACACCACATACCAAATCATAACGCTACGAAAAAATATTGTTGCAGCGGTAAGCAGGCTTACCGCAAGATTGACAGCTGCCCTTATAAAGCCAGAAATCAAAAAGCCTGCTGTCGAGAAAATCAAAGAAAATGCTCGTCTGTCTGTTCTGCAAAAGTTACAGCAGCGACAGGAAGAAATCAAGCAGCGTGAGCAGACACGCACCAAACCGAAAAAGCGCAGTCATGGCATGGAACTGTAAAGGAGGAAAATCTTCAAGAACAATAATCTATTTCAAACGATAAAACAGACCATCACCACCCGGCAGGCCGCAGAAACCTACGGCTTTCAGCCCAACCGCAGCAACATGATTTGCTGTCCATTCCATGCAGACCGTAACCCCAGCATGAAAGTGGATTCCCGGTTTCACTGCTTTGGCTGTGGAGCGGATGGCGATGCAATCGACCTTACCGCAAAAATGTTTCAGCTGTCTTTGCGGCAGGCTGCTGAAAAGTTGGCCGCAGATTTTGGACTTCCTGCAACTGGCAGTTCTCCACCGTTTCTGTGCAAACCTGTGGAAAAGTCATTGAACCAGAAAGAGCAATTCTACAAAATCCTGTGTGGCTATCGTTCTCTGCTGGCAGATTGGCGCATGATCTATGCGCCACAAAATCCAGAGGAAACCCTGCATCCCTGTTTTGTCGCAAGTATGCACTATGCAGAACGTGTACAATATCTGCTGGATATTCTTTTGCAGGGAAGCTCGCATGAAAAACAACAACTACTCAACGGAAAGGAAGTGACCGCCCTTGGAAAAGCAATCGAACGATGCAAGGAAACCGAAGAAGCAGCATCGTGCACCTGCCCGAAACTGGGTGGGTGATAACGGAAAAATCATTGAACCATTGTTCGCAGATTACTTTTTGAGCCTGCATCCCATGCGCTGCTTTCAAGGCAGACTGTTCACGGTGGATGGCATGGTAGAGGATGAAGCTCCGCTGAAGAAGGAAATCTATGAGCAAGTCCGCTATTACGCTACCACCAGCGTAGCACGGCGCATCGAACATATCGTGCAAGCCATCAAGCTGGCCTGTGCATCCGAACCACCGGAGATTCAGACGGATCGTATTCATGTCCGAAACGGTACATATTTTGTAGACGGTCACTTTACCCCTGAAAAAGAATACTGCATGAACCGTCTGCCCATTGCCTATGTGCCGGATGCACCAGCACCAACGCGCTGGCTGCAATTCTTGAACGAACTGCTATACGAAGAAGATATTCCGGCTTTACAAGAATACATTGGCTACTGTCTGCTACCTGTTACCAAAGCACAGAAAATGCTGCTGATGGTTGGCAAGGGCGGCGAGGGAAAATCCAGAATCGGGCTGATCCTGCGAGAATTGTTCGGCAGCAGTATGTATACAGGCAGTCTGCAAAAAGTGGAAACCAACCGCTTTGCCCGTGCAGACTTGGAGTACAAGCTGCTTTTGGTGGACGATGACATGAAAACTGAGACCCTGCCGCAGACCAACAACATCAAGACCCTTGTTACACTGGAAGATAAAATCGACATTGAGCGCAAGGGCCAGCAGAGTGTGCAGGGTACGCTGTATGTGCGGTTTGCCTGCTTCGGGAATGGCAGCTTACACGCACTCTATGACAAGTCTAACGGTTTCTATCGCCGTCAGCTGTTGCTCACCACTAAGGAAAAGCCCGTTGGCCGGGTGGATGATCCTTTTCTCATTGATAAGATGCGGAACGAAAAAGAGGGCATCCTGCTTTGGGCGTTGGAAGGGCTGCATCGGCTGATTCGGAACAACTATCGGTTTACCATCAGCGAACGCACTGCGGCAAATCTGAAAGAAGCAATGGAGCAGGGCAACAATATCCTGGGCTTCCTCAAATCTGAGGGCTACTTTGAAATTCGGCAGGGGGCCAAGTGCAAATCCACGGATTTCTATAAAGTCTATGAACGCTGGTGTCTGGATAACCTGGAAAAGCCACTGGCAGCATCAACCTTTATCCACCATCTAAAAGATAATCAGAAAAGTCTGGGCATCGTCTACGATGATAAGTGCATTGGCACAAATCGGGGCTTTCACAATGTAGACGTTGACCTGTTTTTACCCGTTGATGTTCCCAGTCCGTGGGATTAAAAAATAAGAATCAACTTGAAAAAGCCCTGCTCAGCCTGCTCACAGTGCGCAAAAGGTGCAGGATGAGCAGAGTGAGCAGGCGATTTTGAATTTACATCAAAATAAAACACGGAGGTTTTGCTTATGGGTTACGCCCGAAAGGACGTTGAAAGAACAAAAATGAACGCGAAAAAGTTTGTCCGCTATCAGGAAGGGGCTGAAAAATACAGCCTTGGTCTGACAAAATTTCAGGAGTTGGCGAAGGAAGCCAAGGCCGTTTATAAAATCGACAAGGTGGCGTTGGTCAACTGCGAGATTTTCGAGCGGTATCTGGAATCCTTCCGCATCGCATAAAAATAGGCCGGAGGAAAATCCCCCGGCCCCAGACCGCCCACAGTGTTGCGCTGCATAACAGCTCGTGGGAAAAGTCACCTTTATTCTATGCAAAATCAGAGCTTTTCTTTCCAGTCATCCCGGAAGCCGTAATAATCCATTCGCACAAACGGATATTTTTCCGTCAAAGCAATGACGGCTTCCTTCATCTCTGCAAAGTTCTCAGTAGGCAGAAGCCTTCTCATGATGAGGAAGAACCCGAAGAAATGCGCGTTATCCATCGTGCCATCCTCGCGGCGGATCAGCAACGCCTGTTCTTTCTTGTTAAGGGAAGGCTTTTGCTCAAAGAGACGGTTATAAATGCGGCTTCCATGCGCGCACAGATTGCGAATGATCGTCATGCTGTGCATATACTGTCCCAGAATTTCCGGGCCGCGATTCATGGTAAGCCCGAACCGATGGGCAACCGTTTCTTTGAGCGGACGTTCGGAAATGGAATACAGGAAAGAAATGTCGGAGATCGTCAGCAAATCAACGTAGGCCCAGAGCGGAATCTCTTGGTGCAGGTCGTTGATGAAGTGCTTTAAGTAGGCTTCGTGGGCCAGCCGCTGCCGCTTCTGCTGGTTGGCTTTGTCGACGATTTCCTTATGTTTTGCTTGATTGGAGAAATTTGAGGCATCCAGATAGCCCAGCGGCCCATACACTTTTGTAAATTCATAGGCATAGATGGACTTCATCTGCACCTCAATGGTTTCGATATGGTGCAGAATGATGTGACGGAACTCATGGTCGAAATTGTAAATGTCCTCGATATTTTGGAACGTGGCAGACTTCGCAAAAACATCGTTCTTGCGGAGCGTCAGAGAATAGCCGCTGACACGGTAATAATTGTTCCGCAACAGAAAATCCTTTGCTTCGGCTTCATCCTCGATGGTAAGGCCGCGTGAACGAAGAATTTCGATTTGTTCATCTATCGTTTTGAAGTCCTTGTCTGCCATGAAAAATCTCCTTTATAAGCAAAACGCCCCCAAGTGTGCATACGCTATGCGCAGAGGCCTGGGGGAGTTGTTACCATTATAATAGCAAATCAAGGACGAAATGTCAATGAGCAGAGTGTGAACTTTCGATTTTTCGTAAAAAATTTCAAGAAGGGCTTTTTGCAGCTTGACTTCCTGTCACACGGAAAGTATACTGGTGCTGTGGAGGTATGAGAGCAGCTATGGCAAAGATGGGACGACCAAAATCCGAAAATGCAAAAAAGAAAACCTTGAGCATTCGGGTGGAGGATGCCCTGTATGAGCGTATCTGCAATTATGCCGAACAACATCAACTGACTGTAACAGAAGTTGTCTTGCAGGGGCTGGACAAAGTTTTGTCCGACCTTAAATAGTATCAAGCCCTTCTTCTTTCGGGAAGGAGAATTGATATGGCAACGACACGAAAAGACCTGCGGGGGCGTACCCTGCGAAAAGGTGAGATGCAGCGCAGCTCCGATAAGCGATATGCGTATTCTTACACGGATCCGCTGGGGCGGCGCAAATACATCTACGCAAATGACCTTGTGACCCTTCGGGAGAAGGAAGCGCAGCTAACTAAAGACCAGATGGACGGTCTGGATATTTACGTTGCAGGCAAAGCAACGGTCAACTTTGTGTTTGACCGTTATATGAGCCTGAAAACGAATCTACGCCAGACCACCCGGAGCAACTATCTTTATATGTATGATCGCTTCATCCGCGATACCTTCGGCAAGAAGAAAATTGCAGAGATTCGGTATTCGGATGTGCTGCAGTTCTACAATTATCTGCTGGATAAGCAGGGCTTGCAGGCAAACACGTTGGAAAGCGTTCATACGCTGCTACATCCCACCTTTCAGCTGGCGGTTCGGGATGAGATCGTCCGCAAGAATCCCACAGATGGTGTGATGGCAGAAATCAAGAAAAGTTCCGAGCAGACCACTGGTGTGCGTCATGCCCTGACGATTCCGCAGCAGCGGGCGTTCATGGAACATATCGCCAATCACCCGGTCTTCTGCCACTGGTGGCCGCTGTTTACGGTGCTGCTGGGAACAGGCTGCCGCATTGGTGAAGCGTTGGGCTTGCGCTGGGATGATCTGGACTATGAGCGGCGCACTATCAGTATCAATCACAGTCTGGTCTATTACCCGGTGGGCGAAAGCCGCAATTCGGTTCTGCACATCTCAAAGCCTAAAACGGAAGCAGGCGTTCGGACGATCCCTATGTTTGATACCGTAAAGGATGCCTTTGAAATGCTGCATGAAGAACAAAAAGAATCCGGCTGGAACGATGTGGAGATTGATGGTATGTCGGGCTTCATCTTCTGCAACCGCTTTGGTAATGTTCCGAATCCGCAGTCTGTGAACCGCGCTATCAAGCGCATCGTTGCAGACTATAATGCAGGTGAAGAAGTGGAAGCAAAGAAGCGGCACCGGGAGGCGGTTCTGTTGCCGGACTTTTCGGCACATCATCTGCGGCACACGTTCTGCACAAGGCTTTGCGAAAAAGAGACCAACCTGAAGGTCATCCAATCGGTCATGGGGCATAAGGATATTCAGACCACGATGGACATTTATGCCGAAGCGACTGAGGAGAAAAAACAGGAATCATTTGAGCGTTTGGCTGCTACACTGGACATTTTTTGAAGCAACAAAGAAGGGCTCTTAATGAGCGTTTTGTCTGACAGCAAAATTCTTCCAAGGACAGCAAATTGACAGCAAAACTACGAGAATGACGGCGAATCACGAAGGATTGTGAATACCGGGAACGCAAGTGAAAACGCGATTGTGAAGCATCACGAAGCATTGTAAGCTGGTTCCGGAAAGTATCCCCACGATGAAGCCGATTGAGCAGTAAAATGCAAAATTAAAACGCAGATGCGATGAATTTCCGAACGGTATTCAAGCGGTATCTGCGGTACTACACCACAACTACACCAATTTTGGGACGTTTTCCCGAAAAGGAGCCTTACAAAGCGGTGTGGTGTAAGAAATGAATAGGCGGATTGGTGTAGTAGGTACACCGAACCACAAACGCAAAAAAGCGGCAGCTATGTTGTAAAAATACAACGTAGCTGCCGCTTTTTGTTTCGTATAGAGATTTTATGCTGACAGGCAACTTCTCCTGTGGTTAAATCAATTTGTCGTTGGCAAGTGTCAAACACTCCTGATTTGGCATACGCCAAAATTTACGCCAATTTAGCGCAGTTCCTCAAGCAATGCCGTGCATCCTTCCAGTATATCCTGCCATGTGGCTTCAAAATCTCCCGTGAACCATGGGTCTGCTACTTCACGGGGATGATCTGTATGCGCCATCAGCAGCGAGACTTTATGCTGTGGGTCTCCGCCGACAAGCCGCAGGATGTCGCACAGATTACTTTCGTCCATGCCAATCAGATGATCATACCGTGCATAATCCAGCCGGGTCATCTGCCGGGCGGTCTTGCCGTTGCAGTCGATGCCATGTTCTGCCATCTTCTGCCGTGCAGGAGGATAGACCGGATTTCCGATTTCCCATGCACTGGTGGCGGCTGATGCGGTTTCAAATTGCTCGGATAGTCCTGCCTTGGACGTAAGGTCTTTCATCACATACTCCGCCATCGGGCTTCGGCAGATATTTCCGAGACAAATAAATAAGATCCTGGTCATGCCGGGTCGTTCTCCTTTTGGCTTACAAAAGCATAGCCGCCGTGGGTAGTGCGGATAAAGCTACCGCAGCCGGCCAGCTTCTTTCGCAGATTGGAAACGGTATTTGCCACGACCTTTAAGGTGTCGTCACAGTTTTGTCCCCACACAGCACGGAAAAGCTCTTCTTTTGAGAAGATTTGTCCTTCGTGGGAGGCAAGCATCAGCAGCAAATCGAACTCCAGTCGTGTAAGGGAGACTTTTCTGCCGTTACACGACACTTCGTGGGTCATTCCGTCCAGTGTAAGCCCCGGAAGAACCAACTTCTCCCATGAATCAATGGATATTTGCTCTGTCTCGATGTGCTCTCGTTCCAGAAGCATCCGGATCTTCTGCTCCAATTCCGGGTCAGGCTGTCGGGTCTTTATAACGATCATGGCAAACTCCTGCGTGTATTTTACTCTGCGGCGGTATCCATTTCCCGGAGCAGGTTTACCATCTCGATGGCACTGACTGCACAGTCATAGCCTTTATTACCTGCTTTGGTGCCTGCCCGCTCGATGGCCTGTTCGATGTTTTCGGTGGTCAGAACACCAAAGAGGACGGGAACCCCGCTTTCCAGCGAGACCGTGGCAATGCCTTTGGAAACCTCATTGCACACATAGTCGTAATGGCTGGTAGAACCGCGAATCACGGCACCAAGGCAGATCACAGCATCATACTTTCCGCTTTTTGCCATTTTAGAGGCAACCAGTGGGATCTCAAAAGCACCTGGAACCCATGCAACATGAATATCAGCGTCCTGCATATCGTGCCGGAGCAGACCATCCATTGCTCCGCTCAGAAGTTTGGACGTGATAAATTCGTTGAAGCGGGCAGCTACGATACCGACCTTGATGTTCTGAGAAACCAGCTTACCTTCAAATGTTTTCATTTTTAAATACCTCTTTCGTTGTTAATATTCCAGAAGATGCCCCATCCGTGCCTGCTTCGTTTTCAGGTAAAACAGGTCATACGGGGTCGCCGTCATCTGAATGGGTACGCGCTCGGAGATCTCCAGCCCAAACTCGGAGAGCTGATATACTTTGTCCGGGTTATTGGTAAGCAGGCGCAGGCTTTTTACGCCAAGTTCCCGGAGAATCTGTGCGCCGAGATAATACTCCCGTTCATCTCCATGGAACCCCAGAGCGAGATTGGCTTCCAGCGTATCCATGCCCTGCTCCTGAAGTTCATAGGCACGCAGCTTGTTGATCAGACCGATGCCTCGGCCTTCCTGCCGCATATAGAGCAGGATACCCCGGCCTTCTTTTTCGATCTGCGTCATGGCAGCGGCCAGCTGCTGGCCGCAGTCACAACGCAAAGAGCCAAATGTATCTCCTGTCAGGCATTCCGAGTGGACGCGGCACAGAATATCCTTTCCATCGCCAATGTCACCTTTTACCAGTGCAATGTGATGCTCTCCGTTCAGACGGCTCACAAAACCATAAGCTCTGAAGGTGCCATACTTGGTGGGCAGGTTCACTGCTGTCACCTGATCGACCAGTTTATCGTGACACTTGCGGTACTCCTGTAAATCACGGATGGTGATGAATTTGATCTGGAAACGCTCTGCCAGCTTTGCCAGTTCAGCGGTGCGCATCATCGTGCCATCCTCCCGCATGATCTCGCAGCACAGGCCGCATTCTTTCAGCCCTGCCAGACGGCACAGGTCAACGGTTGCTTCCGTGTGACCGTTGCGCTCCAACACACCGTTCTTTTTTGCCAGAAGGGGGAACATATGGCCCGGTCTGCGGAAATCTTCTGCTTTTGCGTGATCGTCCACACAAGCCATCGCCGTAATGGAACGCTCTGCGGCAGAAATGCCCGTAGAAGTAGAAACGTGGTCGATGGACACCGTAAATGCCGTTTCATGGTTGTCGGTGTTATACTGCACCATCTGCGGAAATTGCAGCTTCTGGACGAAAGCCTCGGACATCGGCATACAGATCAGACCTTTGCCGTGGGTCGCCATAAAGTTGATGTTTTCGGTGGTGGCAAATTCGGCAGCACAGATGAAGTCCCCCTCGTTTTCACGGTCGGGGTCATCCGTTACCAGAATGATTTTTCCTTGCTTCAGGTCTTGCAAAGCTTCGGGAATGGTATTGAAGTTCATCGTAAACTCTCCTTAAAAGCCGCAGCGCAGCAGCATTTCTTTTGTGAGCGTGTTTTGCTTCGGTGTTTCTGATGGAAGCAGCCTCTCGATATATTTTCCAACAACATCGGTTTCCAAATTGACAAAATCCCCTTTGTGCCGTTGGTTCAGGTTCGTCTGACGGACGGTGTGCGGTATCGTGGACACGGAAAAGCCCGTAGGTTCCACCGCAGCCACGGTCAGGCTGATACCGTCTATTGTGATAGAGCCTTTTTCAACGACATAGCGAAGGATCGCAGAATCTGCATGAATGGTGTACCAGATAGCCGTATCGTCTTTTCGGATATTAGCAATGCGTCCGACGCCATCCACATGGCCTGCTACGATGTGTCCGCCAAAACGTCCGTTGGCCGGCATGGCACGTTCCAGATTGACAGCACTTCCAACGGTGAGCTGTGCAAGTGCAGAGCGGTTCAAGGTCTCGTGCATGACATCCGCAGCAAAGCTATCCGGGAAGAGCTGCCTGACGGTCAGACAGATGCCGTTGACGGCGATGCTGTCACCGATCCTGGTTTCTTCCAGAACCATTTTTGCACGAACAGTCAGTACGGCAGAATGCTGTCCCCGATTGATGGATTTTATTGTTCCGACTTCTTCCACGATTCCGGTAAACACGGGTACTCCACCTCACTTTCGATCAGGAAATCTTTGCCAAGCTGTTCCAATCGGCTGTTCTTCAGGCGGAATGCAGCATCCGGAAGCGGGACACCTGCACCCTCAATGGGTGCTTTGGCATCCCTTCCTCCGAACAGCTTCGGGGCAATGTAAGCCTGTACCTGCTGCACGATGCCGCTTTCCAGTGCAGACCAGTTCAAGGTTCCGCCGCCTTCCAGCAGAATGCTGTCGATCTGCTCCTGCCCCAGCTGTTCCATCAGTTGCAGAAGATTCACATGACCGCAATGCGCTTCCAGACAAAGGATCCGGCACCCGGCCTGTTGATATGCCGCCTGCTTCTCCGGGTCGCTGCAGCAGGTCGCAAGAATGGTCGGAACCTGTTTGGCGGTCATGACCACCTGTGATTGCAGCGGTGTCCGCAAATGTGTATCACAGATGATCCGGACGGGATCACGGACACCCTCTATCCGGCAGGTCAGCAGCGGGTCATCTGCTAGGATGGTTCCGACTCCCACCATAATGCCGCGGAATCGGTGTCGCTGCCGTTGAACATGATTCCGGGCAATTTCCCCGGTGATCCATTTGGAAGCGCCTGTGTATGTGGCGATTTTTCCGTCCATCGTCATGGCGTATTTCATGGAAACGAAGGGGCGTTTTGTGGTGATATAGTGGAAGAACACCTTGTTCAGCGCATCGCATTCCTCTTGCAGAACATTTTCGGTCACATCTATGCCGTGTGCGCGCAGGATTGCAATTCCTTTTCCAGCCACCAGCGGATTCGGGTCAGCAGAACCCACGACCACCCGGTGAATGCCCGCGTCCAGAATCGCATCCACGCAGGGCGGCTGCTTTCCGTAATGGCAGCACGGCTCCAATGTCACATACAGGGTCGCTCCCTGCGGATCTTCGGTGCAGGATGCCAGCGCATTGCGCTCCGCATGAGCCTGACCGTATCTCTGGTGCCAGCCCTGTCCGATGATCCTGCCCTCTTTTGCGACCACGGCACCCACCATCGGGTTGGGAGATGTCCACCCGCAGCCCTTTTTTGCAAGCTGCAAAGCCAGACGCATATACTCTTTGTCGTTCATCGTGTTGCCTCCAAAAGAAAAAGCCCTGAACAAAAACGTTCAGGGCAAGCCGAAAAAACACAAGGGATCCTTGTGCAAAAAAGAAAGCTCCAGAATGCAAACGCATCCCAGAGCAGCCTCCACAAGCGCAGGACCGTACGGGTTCTGCGCTTGGTATCTTCTTTCATCCAGACTGTACTGTCGGCTTCGGAGTTTCACCGAATCATGCCTTACGGCTCGTGGGCTGTACCACCGGTAGGGAATCGCACCCTGCCCTGAAGATTTCTGATTCAATTACAGCGGCATTATAGCACGGCTCCTTTCGGATTGCAAGGGCATTCTGCAAACCGGGACGAAACCGGGATGAAGATGGTTTGAGGGTGGGAATGAAACTTTTTGGCTGTTGTTGCCTTGTCAAGAGGGCTGGTGCCGTCCAGCCCTCTCTCTTTTTGCCAAAGTTTTCCTCGCCTTTTCTTGCAAGCTGCCGAAAGTGACGCGTTCTCAAAAGTTTTTGTTGACACGGCTCGATTTTTGTGGTAACCTATCCCAACAATTGAATATAACATATTTTTACATATTCGTTCAGGCCCTGCGGGGCTGAACATCTTGGCTTTCAGCCGTTACATAACCGACTAGCATGACCTTCCGAAAAAGCGAAGGCATGTCCGGTCTGTTTTGTGACGGCTTTTTTGTTGCCGTTTTGCCCGTTGGACCTTGAAAACCGCATGACCGTCTGCATGGGATACCCGGCGATGACCCTGAGAAGGAGAGCCGGAAAACGCCGCCGGAAGGGGGCAGGAAATCCATGCAGAGAGAACGGCAGGACGTTGATTTCTCAGTTACGGAGTAAAGCGATGTAATCTGGAATCCACCAACAACATCGTCAACTCGTCCGGGCGGCGTGTCCGGGGCTTTGTGGGCATCGAGGCCCTTGTGCAGCCCGACCTCACCCCCAATAGCTGGCGGACATGACCCCCATAAAGGAGAATATGGGCGTTTTGCTGCGTACGTGCGTACGCGGCAGTCGGCTTTCTCTGTACGCACGTACGCAGCGATTGACCAAAAACGCACCATATAGGGGTGTTGGCGAAGTGTCAGGTTGACAATTTGCCAAAATCAGAGGGTCAAAATGACCCTCTGAAAAACCGGACGAGCTGTCCATACGGGACAGCTTGCCCGGTGCAGGAGTGCAGAGGACGCAGTCCTTTGCCCCAGTGATATGATGCTGTGCGACATATCCTACCGGATATTATCTGGCGCAAAATGGCGGCAGATCCAGCAGCTTCGCTGCTGCGTTCTCCCCGGAACGCAAGGCTCCGCAGGCCACGAGAGAATATGCAGCGCACCGTTTGGACACCGTGCTGGACAAGTTTCTCAAGACCATGCAGACCACCGCTGCACGTCTGCAGAAAAAGCTGCTGAAACCGGAAGTTCGGCAGAAAGGCAAGGAGCAGGTCAAGGAGAAAGCGCGGGATTCCGTTCTGCAACTGCTGAATCGCTTGCAGGCAGAACAGGCACAAAATAAACCATCGGCACAACCCCGCACACAGGAGGGGCACTCGGAAATCTGAACCTCATCGGGAGCGTCCGGGGCAGAAAGCTGGCACTTTCTGCCCCGACACCCGGTTACAAGGAAGTGGAGGTGCAAGTGAAAGAAGTTTGCGTTTGCGAAGCAATGAAGTCCCCAGTGGGGACTTTAAGCAACGGAGCGGTCTTGCGTCAGCAAGATGGAGGGACTAAGTCCCGACAAGTTCCGATTTGGCAAAAGAGTAATCTGACCTTGGAGGAAGCGGCGGCTTACTCCGGGATCGGTATCAATAAACTGCGGTCAATGACCGATAGTGATGAATGCAAGTTCGTCCTTTGGAACGGAACCAAACGGCTGATCAAACGCCGTAAGCTGGACGAATATCTGGACAAGGCATTCTCGATCTGATGCGGTTCAAAAATTGACCGTTTGATGTTGCAGGGAGTCTTGCGTCATGGTATACTCATGGCGTAAGGCTCCTTTTCAACATTCCGTGAATGAAAAGGAGAGTTTATGTGCAAAGACGTAAAGATAATAAAGGCCGTGTTTTGAAGGATGGCGAGGTCTACCGCAAGAGCGACGGGCTGTATATGTACCGTTGGACTGCAAAAAACGGAAAACGCCATACCATCTATGATGCAACCTTGGAGGGGCTGCGCGAAAAGGAAGAGAAGATCCAGCACGACTTGGCAGATGGCATCCGCATCCCGGAGTGCAGCCTGACCCTGAATGACCTGTTTGAACTGTGGCGTAAGAACAAGGTGGGCTTGAAAGAGCATACCTTCGCCAATTACGTCTATATGTACAATCGGTTCGTCCGGGATGAGATCGGCATGATGAAGCTCAAGGACATTCGCAAGTCGGATATCCGCAGCTACTACAATGGCATCGTCCGCAATGGCAAGATGGCGTTGAACACGCTGGAAAGCATCCAGAATGTTCTCCATCAGGTCTTTGCGGTGGCGGTGGACGATGAGTACATCCGTGTGAATCCCACGGATGGTGTCCTGACGGCTATAAAAGCCGCCCACCAGTACGAAACGCCCAAACGCCACGCTCTGACCCTGCCCCAACAGCAGGCGTTTCTGAATTTCATCAAGAAAACGCCGAAGTTCCAGCACTGGCTCCCGATGTTCACCTTCATGCTGGGCACCGGATGCCGTATCTCGGAAACGGTTGGCCTGTGCTGGGGCGACATCGACTTCGAGAGTGGGTTTATCACCATCCAGCACAATCTGGTGTACCATGACCACGAGGTGGGCGGCTGCTACTTCACTATGTCCACCCCCAAGACTGCCGCAGGTAAGCGGGCAATTCCGATCTTGCCCGAAGTGCGGAAGGCACTGGAACAGGAACGCGCCAACCAGCAGGAGCTGGAACTGGTATGCGAATACGAAATCGACGGAATCTCAGACTTCGTATTCCTGAACCGCTTCGGCCAGCCGCAGAACCCGCAGACGGTCAACCGCGCCATCAAGCGCATCAGCGTGGCACACAACGAAGCCGAGCTGGAAAAGGCCGAAAAGGAAAAACGGGAGCCGCAGCTGCTGCCGCCCTTCTCCTGCCATAATCTCCGGCACACGTTCTGCACCCGGCTGTGCGAAAATGAGACCAACCTGAAGATCATTCAGGACATCATGGGACACAAGGACATCAGCACCACGATGGAGATTTACGCGGAAGCCACTAAGGAAGCCAAAGCCTATTCCTTTGCAAATCTAAACGGTAAACTGGGCATTTCGGTCTGAAATCCACTACACCAACTACTACACCACTTTTACACCAAATTGTCGGTAAGTTGTGGAGAGTTGCGTAGGGTGACGTACGGGAACGGGAAAAAGGAAGCCGCATGGATAGGCTTGTAAAGGGCTACATCACAAAGCGGATTCATGAATCTGTATACGGACAGCCGGAACTTTCCACCGCAGAAGAAGCAAATGTGAAAAACATGGAGGCTTTCGTATGAACAAACTGCTTTCCTGCCGCTACAACATGGACACCAACCGGGTGGAAGCCCGGTTCGAGGATGGCACTACCCTTGCCATTGACTGCATCGCCGTGGAGGACGAATACGGCAACACCCCGAAACAACGGGCAGAACTTGACTGGCTGCTGTACCATAAGCCTTTGGAGAGTATGCACAGCTTGTGCTGAGAGGGGAGATTGAGCACTACCTGTCACTTGGCTGTGACCATGGAAGAATGGAAGATTGATTGACAAGGTTACATAACAGTTAACACAGCTTGCATTTGCCCTGCAATTTTTCAGAATGGAACGCCCCAAGGGCATCCGGTCTATATCCGGCAGATTTTTCATAAAGAATCTGCCGGGTATTTTTGTTTGTCATAAAGGAAGTCTTGCTTTTTATTGTAAAATTGGATACAATATAAAAAAGACATTTGCACGGAGGACTCTATGGAATATATCGGCATCCAGAAGAAAAACGGCGGTGTGGTGGAAGCCCTGCAGCAGGCCATTTTATCTGGGCAGATCCCGGCGGGCACTGAAATGACCCAGAACGAACTGGCAGAGAGTCTCGGTGTCTCTCGGATGCCGGTGCGGGAGGCCTTGATGATCCTTGAATATCAGGGTCTTATCATCCGCCTGCCCAACAATCGGATAAAAGCGGCAGATTTGACCGAAGAGACACTGCGCCAAATTCTGGCATTGGGGGCTCAATTGGAACGGCAGGCTATGCGTGCGCTGCCGCAGGATGCGATGTTGGCAGGCGGCGAGATGCTGCAGCACCGTACCCTGCGGACCGTCCTGCCATATCCGCTGCATCGCAAGCTGCTGGAGAGCATCCAGGAGACCTACATTGCCTTTGCCGTGAGCGCACGTCCTACGCCGGTGAACGACCGGCTTGCCCGCCTGCTGATGCTGGACCGTCAGGGCTCCCCTGATGTGCCGGATGCATGGAACGCCTATGAAGAAGAACTGCTGCATCTGATTTTAACGATAAGGAGTCAATATGCTGGGACTGAAACCCATTAAGCTGCTGCCTGCCCGCGAGCGGGTAGCTTCCGCTTTGCGGAAAGCCATTATCTCAAAAAGCATCCCGGAGGGTGCAGAACTCACGCTGGAAAACACCGCACAGGAACTCGGCGTGTCGGTCACACCGGTGCGGGAGGCCTTTCAGATCCTTGCCCGTGACGGTCTGCTGGAAGTCAAGCAAAACAAGTGTGCCATTGTGTTGGGCGTAACGGAAAAAACGATTCGGGAGCACTACCAGCTGCGCGCTGCCTTGGAAGGGACGGCGTGTATGCTCTGCTGCCAGAACAATGCCGACCTGTCCAAGATCAAAAACTGCGTGGATACTGCAGAGGAGGCTCTTTCTCATCAGCAGGCCGGAAATTATACTGACTACAACCAGTCCTTCCATTTTGAGATCTGGGAAGCTTCCGGCAATGAAAAAATGCGCAATCTTCTCTCGGAACTGTGGAACGGCCTGTCCATTGGTGTGGAAATGAGCGAGTTGGACTATGCCCTCAACTCCCAGAGCGAGCATAAAAAGATCTATGCGGCGCTGGAAGCACGGGATGCGCTGGCCGCACGGGCTGAAATGGAAAAACACATCTACCGCAGTATGGACGATGCGCTGACCTATTATTTATAAGATCAGGGAGGACAAGACAGTGTATACCTGTGCGAACTGTACGGTTCTGGCCTGCGCCAACAACGAGCCGGAAAAGATGCCCAAAAACTGCCCTATGCGGAATGCTTCGGTGATGGAGGCCGCCCGCGCCGGCTACGATCTGCCCGAGAATCACGATTTCTACGTCAACTGTTCGGCCATTGAGGGGCTTGGCTACTGCCAGTGGCCCCGCCTGAAGGAGACGGTGGAGTTCTGCAAGCGGATGGGCTACCACAAGCTGGGTCTTGCATTCTGCAAAGGTCTGCGGAAGGAAGCCCGCATCGTGGCCGACCTGCTCCGTGCGCAGGGGTTTGAGGTGGTGTCGGTCATCTGCAAGACCGGTGGCATCTCCAAAGAAGAAGTGGGCATCCCGGAAGAGGTCAAGATCCACCCCGGCGAATTTGAGGCCATGTGCAACCCCATCGCACAGGCAAAGCTTCTGAACGAGCAGCACACCGATTTCAACATTGAGGTCGGACTTTGTGTGGGACACGACTCGATGTTTTATAAGTATTCGGATGCCATGGTCACAACGCTGGTGGCCAAGGATCGCGTTCTGGCGCATAATCCCTGTGGTGCCATTTACTGTGCCGAGGGGTATTTCAAAAAGCGGCTGGAATAAAAGAAGAAAAAAACGTGCGATCTCCATCTGCTTTGGAGATCGCACGTTTTTTGCAGAAAGCGGCGGAGGGAGATTTTCTTGTATCCTACTGTTTGTCTGGCGTGCACAAAAATTGGTACATAATCCGTGCAATACGACAAAACTCGAAAAAAAGGATTGACAAATCTCTGTTTCGGGTGTATTCTCGTGTCGTCAAGTGGATACATTATCAAAGATTAAATACAAAAATTTAAAAAAGACGCTGCCGAGATTCCCGGAATTCTAAGGTTCCGGGCAGATCCTTCCAGAACGAAAAAGGGCTGTGAGGGCACAGCACGGCGGCAAAGACTCTGCACAACGAGGTGCAGCTGGGGCGTTCCGAAAGTCAGGGCTGTTATGCTCTGATGAAATGGATACATTATATTTCATTAAAGGAGGACCCCCCGGTATGTCAGCAGCAACTATCACCCTACTCTTTCTTCTCTTCGCGGTCGTCATGTTCGTGTTTGAGAAGATCCCCCTCGGCGTAACGTCCATGATTGTCTGTATCGGTCTGGTCGTCACCGGCGTTCTGGACATCAAGACTGCTTTTGCGGGCTTCATCGACAGCAACGTCATCCTGTTCGTCGCCATGTTCATTGTCGGCGGTGCACTGTTTGAAACAGGCATGGCCAACAAGATCGGCGGCATTGTTACCCACTTTGCCAAATCCGAGCGCAGCCTCATCGTGGCCATCATGGTCATCGTTGGCCTGATGAGCGGCGTGCTCTCCAACACCGGCACCGCCGCCGTCCTGATCCCCGTGGTCATCGGCATTGCGGCAAAGTCCGGTTATGCCCGCTCCAAGCTGCTGATGCCGCTGGTGTTTGCAGCGGCCATGGGCGGCAACCTTTCCCTCATCGGCGCACCGGGCAACCTCATCGCCCAGAGCGCTCTGGGTGAGATCGGGATGTCCTTCGGCTTCTTTGAGTACGCCATCGTGGGCCTGCCCATCCTCGCCGTCGGCATCCTCTTCTACGCCACCCTTGGCATGAAGCTGCTGCCCAACCGCCCCGTCTCCGATGATGACTCCTTCGGCGGCGAGCAGGACTTCAGCAATGTTCCCAAGTGGAAACAGGTGCTCTCCCTTGTCATCCTCGTGCTCACCCTGCTGGGCATGATCTTTGAAAAGCAGATCGGCATCAAGCTCAACATCATCGGCTGTATCGGTGCGCTGGCTCTGATCCTCACCGGTGTCATCTCCGAGAAAGATGCCCTGAAGTCCATCGACCTCAAGACCATCTTCCTCTTCGGTGGTACGCTGTCTCTGGCCTCTGCACTGGATAAGACCGGGGCAGGCGCAGAGATTGCAAACATCGTCATTGGTGCTCTGGGCGAGAATCCCTCTCCCTACGTCCTGACTCTGGTGGTTTTCCTGCTCTGCTGCGTCATGACCAACTTCATGTCCAACACCGCAACCACCGCTCTGATGGTTCCCATCTGCCTGAGCATCGCACAGGGCATGGGTGCCGACCCCCGCGCCGTCCTGATGGCTTGTGTCATCGGCGGCTCCTGCGCTTACGCAACACCCATCGGTATGCCTGCCAACACCATGGTGGTTTCTGCCGGCGGGTACACCTTCAAGGATTATGCCAAGGCTGGCCTGCCCCTCATCCTCATCGCAACCATCGTCAGCATGGTGATCCTTCCCATCGCATTTCCGTTCTTCCCGCAGTAATACGGGCAGAGCGTTGAATAAGTGAAGCAAACACACAAATGTACCAAAGCCAAATCATTCAAGGAGGAAATGGAATGAACAAACAGGAACAGGTGCAGCAGATGACGACCTATATGGCCAACTTTGTGAGCCATATCGCCAAGGTGCTGCCGGACGACATCATCAAAAAGCTGGATGAGCTGGGCGCACAGGAGGATGCTCCTCTGTCCAAGGTCATCTACGAGACTATGAAGCGCAACCAGAAGCTGGCCAAGGAGCTGAACCGCCCCAGCTGCCAAGACACCGGTGTGCTGCAGTTCTGGGTAAAGTGCGGCGTGGACTTCCCCCTCATCGGTGAGGTGGAGGGACTGCTGAAGGAGGCTGTGGTCAAGTCCACCTTTGAAGCACCTCTGCGCCACAACAGTGTTGAGACCTTCGATGAGTTCAACACCGGTTTGAACGTGGGCAAGGGAACTCCCACCGTGTGGTGGGATATCATCCCGAACAGCGACAAGTGTGAGATCTACGCTTATATGGCAGGCGGCGGCTGCACCCTGCCGGGCAAGGCCATGGTTCTGATGCCCGGTGCAGGTTACGAAGGTGTGACCAAGTTCGTCATGGATGTCATGACCAGCTACGGCATCAATGCCTGCCCTCCGCTGCTGGTGGGCGTGGGCGTTGCCACCTCTGTTGAGACCGCCGCTCTGCTGTCCAAGAAGGCTCTGATGCGTCCTCTGGGCAGCCACAACGAGAACGAGCGCGCAGCCTATATGGAGAAGCTGCTGGAGGACGGCATCAACTCCATCGGCCTTGGCCCTCAGGGCATGGGCGGCAAGTACTCCGTCATGGGCGTGCACATTGAGAACACTGCCCGCCATCCTTCTGCCATTGGCGTTGCCGTCAATGTGGGCTGCTGGAGCCATCGCCGCGGCCACATCATTTTTGATAAAGACCTGAACTACACCATTGATACTCATTCGGGGGTGACTTTGTAATGCTGACCATTAAAGACGGAAAGAAGATCCTTACTACTCCGGTCTCCGCAGAAGACCTGAAGGACATCCATATCGGTGATGTCGTTTACCTGAACGGCGACCTGACCACCTGCCGTGACGTGGCGCACCGCCGCCTCGTGGAAGAGGGCCGCCCGCTGCCTGTGGACGTCAAGGACGCTGCCATCTTCCACGCCGGCCCCATCATTCGCCCTCTGGAGGACGACAAGTTCGAGATGGTGTCTGTGGGCCCCACCACCTCCATGCGTATGGAGAAGTTCGAGTATGAGTTCGCGCAGAAGTCCGGTGTCCGCGTCATCGTGGGCAAGGGCGGCATGGGCCCCAACACCGAGCGCGCCTGCAAGGAGTTCGGTGCCATCCACTGTGTTTTCCCTGCCGGTAACGCCGTTGTGGCTGCCACCGAGGTGGAGGAGATCGTCGAGGCCCAGTGGCGTGACCTCGGTATGCCGGAAACTCTGTGGCACTGCCATGTTAACGAGTTTGGCCCCCTGATCGTTTCCATCGACGCTGAGGGTCGCAACCTGTTCGAAGAGAACAAGGTCATCTTCAATCAGCGCAAGGATAAGGCCGTCGAAGAAATTTGCAAGCACGTTGGCTTCATCAAATAAGATCCAACTGCGAAGCCAGCGTTGCCTATACCCTGCGGAGAGCAACCATCCATCAAAAGCTTCTTCTCCTAAAATGAACTCACTATCACGTTAATTCTAACAACCATATTTGCTTTCACAGATCCAACAGACTTCTTATCATTTACTCCTATCTTCATTACCCTGCTTATCCTGCTTCTCCGCAAAACACCCCGGATGCTGTCTGCCATATCAGCATCCTGGGTGTTGCTATTTGCGGTCAAATATGTGCACGGAAAAAATGCAGACAAAGAAGATCTTGACCGTTCTTTTTGTTCTACACACCTTTGCCACTGCTTTGCATCTGCAAGGTGGAAGTAATCCACAGGAGGACAACCCAAATGAGCCCATTGGAGATCACACTGGTCATCCTGCTTGTAACGATCATCGCCTTTGTATCCGGTAAAGTCCCGTTCTCGGTCATTTCTACCGGCATCATTCTGGCGCTGATCCTCACCGGCATCAAGACCCCTGCCGAGGCCTTTGGCGGCTTCATCAACACGAACGTGGTCATGTTCGTAGCCATGTTCGTCATCGGTGCAGGGCTGACCAAAACGCCCCTGATTGACAAAGCCCAGAGTCTGGTCATCCGCTACAAGGACAATATGCGGATGCTGATTTTTCTTTCCTGTGTGGCAGGTGCGTTTCTGGGCGCCATCACCAGTGCCACCGCAACTGCCGCTATCATGATCCCTCTGCTGATAGGCATTGCGAACGACATCGGCGTGAGCCGCAGCAAGCTGCTGTATCCTTCTATGGCCTGTGCCAACATTGCCACCCAGATGACCTTTCTCGGTCAGGGTGCTTCCAACATGGCATGGAACGATGTCATGATGCAGGCCGGCGCACCGACACCGCTGCACATCTGGGATTTCACCATTGCGCGCATCCCGATGCTGACCATTGCCATCCTGTACATGACCTTTGTTGGCTATAAGCTGATGCCGGATATTCCCAACGAGCAGTTTTCAGATGCAGCACATACGGCTTCTGAGAGCGAAAAACTCAGCCCCTTCAAGCGCAAACTGGCTGTCCTGATCGTTCTGGTCTCCATTGCAATGATGCTGCTGGAAAATGTCATTGGTGTCAAGATGTATCTCACTTCCTGCATCGGCGCTGCCGCTCTGGTGCTGACGGGTGTGCTGACCGAGAAGGAAGCTCTCAACTCCATCCACCAGCCGACCATTTTCCTGTTTGCCGGTGTGCTGGCTCTGTCGGACGCCATCCAGACCACCGGTGCAGGCGATGTGGTGGCAGACTGGATGATCCGCCTGCTGGGCGATACTACCAATCCGTACATCATTATGCTGGTGTTCTTCCTTGTTCCCTTCATTCTGACACAGGTCATGTCCAATCTGGCTACCCTGACCATCTTCATCCCACTGGTCACTTCCGCCTGTATCCGCATGGGCGTAGATCCCCGTGCTGCCGTGGTCGGCGTGATCACAGCCAGCTGTGTGTCCATCATGACCCCCATGGCAGCTCCCTGCCAGATCATGATCATCGAGCCGGGCGGATACACCTTGAAGGATTATCTCAAGTGTGGTACCCCGCTGGCGCTCATCCTCATTGTCGTGTCCGTATTTTTCCTGCCGACACTTTATCCTTTTGCCTGATTCTATTTTCCAACCGCAGTAGTATGCGCAAACTGCATATCGTAAATATGCCGTTCTGTTCGGCGCTATTTTTGAAAACCGCAATAAAAGTAGCAGAAATTTTTGAGCATCTCATAATTCTGTCAAGAGGGCCGGCACCGTCCGGCCCTCTCTCTTTTTGCCAAAGTTTCCCTTGTGTTTTCTTGCAAGCTGCTGAAAGTGACGTGTTCTCAAAAGTTCGCGTTTGCGCAGCGTAGCGCAGCAATGAAAGCCCCAGTGGGGCTTTTAAGCGACAGAACGGTCTTGCGCAGCAAGATGGAGGGGCCACGCCCCGACAAGTTCGCGTTTGCGCAGTGGAGCGGAGCAATGAAAGCCCCAGTGGGGCTTTTAAGCGACAGAACGGTCTTGCGTAGCAAGATGGAGGGGCCTTGCCCCGACAAGTTCACGCTGACATGGCTCGATTTTTGTGGTAGTCTATCAACAACTACGATTCATGGCAGGGAGCTTAGGACACAAAAGTTCATCCGATGCAGTTTTCTATGCATCCGATGAACTTTTTTCAGTAGCGTTTCCTTTTAAGCCACCTTGGTCTTTCGCAGATACCCCCATGCTGCCAATCCAACGAGCAGAACGATCTTGATCGGTGCCGATGCCAGCAGTACATCTGCCTGAAAGAAGGCATACCCGCCTGCATAGAGAAAATCAAAGCCGATCATTTTATACAGCAATGCATTGGAAAGCCCAATGCCCCCTGCCGGAATCAGGGTGGACAGCCATTCTCCAAAGGAGCCCGGCACGACCATATAAACAATCAGCGGTGCCACCACACTGATCAGCGCCACAGACAAAGCGGTCAGGTTGTTCTTGGCCCATACGGATGCCATCAGCACAAAGGCTACCTCCGCAAAGAAGATCAGGAAGTTTGCCACCAGCATGACCCACTCCATCTGGCCAACGGTATACGGCAGCAGGCTGGTCACAGAAAACAGCCGTTGCACGGAAGTTTTGGTACTTTCCCAGCCAAATAGAGCATTCGTGACCAGGATCCACACCACGCCGCAGAGCAGATACGCCGCCCCTGTGATACTAAACGCCGCCGCTAGCTTTGCCGCTGCTAGCCGCAGACCGCCGTTTTTTGTGCACAGTTGGATGTCCTGCGCCCCGGTCTGTGCATCCGATGCAAACACCGGGGCCGCAATCACCGCGCACAGCAGGGTGAGCAGTAAGCTCAACAGGGTCTGGTAATCCATTGCGTCTGAACTGACCCCAAATGAATAGGTGAACGGTTTTTGTACAGCATCGAACTTTTTCTGTGCAATGGCCTGCGCCTGCTCATAGCCGGGCTTTCCGCTTTGTTCCAGCCAGATCACCGATTCCAGCCGTTTGGGGAGCTGGCTGTAAAAGTTCTGCATATCCTCTGCGGTCAGCCCCATCACGCCCGGTGCCATGCCGGTTTTCGGGTCGGCAAAGGCTTCCTTTGCGTTGTTCACAAGAGGCTGATACCGGGCAAGTTCTTTATAAAATACCTCGACCGGGATATCGTTGATGGAGCTTGCATCATACTGCCGGTACACCCGCTGATAGGCTTCCAGTGCTTCCTGCATGACATCCGGCGTGATGGTACCGGATACCTGCTGCTCCTGCCGTTTCCTGATTGCTTTCAGACCCGTGTAACTTACTTTGTTTCCGCTGGCATCCAGTTCCGTCCAGCCGATAAAGGTCACCGGCAGATATGCCATGACCACAGCCAGCACCAGTGCAATGGCCAACAGAATAGCTGTCATACGGGTTTTGCACACACGTTTCAATTCCAAACGATACAGGTTCATTTTGCTTCCTCCATTTCCTCCGGGAACAGCCACAGATACAGATCTTCCAGCCGGGGCTGTGCCGGGACGCTGTCCGGCAGCTGCGGTGCATCCGCCAGATACCGCAATGTTACCGTTCCGTCCGGCTCGTTGCGCAGGTTCACCACCCGCAGCCGGTGTTCCCACCGGGCAAGCTGTTCCATCGGGATATTTCCCTGCCAGACTTTGGCTTCGATCTGCTTTACCAGCCCTTCGGTGGTGTCCTGTGCAATGATTTTGCCAGCCTTCATCACGGCATTTTCGGCCGCAATGTATTCCACATCCGAAACGATATGCGTTGAAATGAGAACGATCCGTTCCTGTGCAAACTCCGACAGCAGATTGCGGAAGCGCACCCGTTCTCCGGGGTCCAGCCCTGCCGTGGGCTCATCTAGAATTAAAATTTCCGGGTCGTTGAGCAGTGCCTGTGCGATGCCTACCCGGCGCTTCATACCGCCGGAAAGCTTTATGATCTTTTTGCGGCGCACCTCAGTCAGGCTTACCCGCTCCAGCAGTGCGTCGATCTGCCGGGCAGCCTCTGTGCGCAGCAGACCCTTGAGCGCCGCCATATATTCCAGATAGTCCTGCACCGTGAATTCCGGGTAAAACCCGAATTCCTGCGGCAGATACCCCAGCTTTTCCCGGTAGGCCGCACCAAGCGTCCCAATCTCCACCCCATCGCACAAAATCCGGCCACTGCTGGGCTGCAGAATGCCCGCCAGCATCCGCATTAAGGTTGTTTTGCCTGCACCATTCGCCCCCAGCAGCCCCCACACACCCGGCGTGAGAGTGATGGACACATCATCCACCGCCGTTTTATCCCGGTATCGCTTTGTAATATTCTGAATTTTCAGTTCCATGACTTGTTCCTTTCAAGCTTCTGCAATATATTCTGACCGGGCGGCAAGCTGGATGCACTGCAACACCATGCAGAGCACCAGTACACCCGCCGCCAGCGGCAGACCTTTCGGCAGTTCCGATAATTGCACGAACCGCAGCAAACACATCTGCCCTGCAAACAGTGGTACAGCCCCGGTCATCATCCATTCCGGGCGCACCCAGCGCAGCAGCAGAAGCAGCTCATTGTTTGCGGTCAGGAATGGCACGGTCAACACCGCCAGCAGTTGCCCGATGCTCCATGGAACGGCTGCCCGCACATTGAGTACCAGCACTCCCAGCAGGACTGTTTCCCCCGCCAGCAGCAGCAAAAACCGCATCACCAGCGGACGACCGATTCCTGCATATGTGGCATATTCCAGTTCAAGCATCTTATATTGACTTGCCCGGTATAAAAACGGCAGACCGAGCAGGGCTGTCAGCATGGCAAGTGTGCTCAGACCAAACAGTGCATTGCGTAATGTCCATGCCTTCTCCCACAGGGCAAGTTCCCGACCCACACTGTACAACGCCAGTGCCGCCATTGCTTCCAGCGCCCAGACCTTCCAGCCCAGCAATTTGAACTGGCAGTGCAGCAAATCACGCCAATCACTCCGTTGTTTTACGACATATTCCGCCCGGCAGCGGCGCAGCAGCGTTTTCGGTGCGGCTGTGTCAAGCTCTGTCGCCAGTGCTCTGGACAGTTCTTTTTCAAAGGCTCGATTCATCTCCAGTCCTCCTTTTCCAATTGCATTTTCAAGGTTTTCAATGCGGCACGCAGGCGGGACTGCACTGTGCGCAGGGGCAGACCTGTAATCTGCGCGATCTCCCGCAATTTAAGCTGTTGTGCGAACCGCAGCAATACCAGTTCCCGCTGTTCCGGCTCCAGCTGGGCCGTCAGCGCTCGCAGGTTTGCTTTCTCCTCTGCCGCAGCAAAGCCGCTTTCCTGATAGGCGGGTTCGCCCGGCAAGCTCTCCAGCGATACCTCCGTCCGCTCCGTCGTACGGTTCAGATCGATGCAAATGTTTTTTGCGATTTTGTACAGAAAGGGACGGAATGCCCCCTGAAATCCACCACAGGAATCCAGCCAGCGCACCGCTTTCAAAAAGGTTTCCTGTGCTGCATCCTGCGCCTGCTGCTCGTCCGCTGTATGCCAACGGCAATAGTTCAGAATTTGTGGATAGTACGCTGTAATCAGAGTGTCCAGCGCACCCGTATCTCCGCTCTGCGCTTTCCGCAGCAATAATTCTGTCTGGATACGGTTCACCCCCTTCCTGTCTATTAAAACGTCCCATATCATCAAAATGATTTCTGTTTTTTCAAAAATTTCAAATAATTGCCTTTATTATGTTCTTATAGCTTTATGAACAAACTGCTTTCCTGTCGCTTCAATATGGACACCAACCGGGTGGAAGCCCAATTCGAGGATGAAACCGTCCTTGCCCTCGACTGCATCGCCATTGAAGACGAGTATGGCAACACTCCGGCGCAGCGGGCAGAGCTGGACTGGCTGCTATACAACAAGCCCTTGGAGTATGCACAGATGGTGCTGAGAGGGGAGACGGAGCATTATCTTTCCCTCGGCTGTGACCATGGCTGGCTGGAAGATTGAGCTATCTGATGATTTGACGCAAACAGTGCCTGCCTACCGATGGAGCCAAATCTCCACGGTGAGCGGGCACTGTTTGCATTTTCGTTCGATCTGTTCCAGTAAAAACTGCTTTGCGTATCAATCAAGTCTTGTCAAGAGTGGTAAGCCCCCCGTTAACAGCTGTCTATGCCCAAAACAAGGCAAAAATATGGTTCATTCTGGAAGAATGCACCAAAGAAAGCAACAAATAAAGCCACGACAAAACCGCATTTATAAACGGTTCATCGTGGCTTTTCTCGTGGTCGGAGTGGCGAGACTCGAACTCGCGGCCTCCTGCTCCCAAAGCAGGCGCGCTACCAACTGCGCAACACCCCGGAATCCGGCGGCACAACTGCACCGCCGAAGTATAGTATATCGTTTTTTGTGCAGTTCGTCAATACAAAATCCTCAGTTGAAGGAGCGGAAGCCCTTACCGATGATCTCGCTGGAGTTGACGATGGTGATAAAGCTGTGGGGGTCGTTCTCCCGCAGGAAGTTGCGCAGCTGTAAAGCCTGACGGCGGGTGAGTACGGTCACCAGCACGCTGAGCTCGTGGTGGGTGTAGGCGCCGTAGGCCTTTTCCACCGTGGCGGAGCGGTTCATGTTATGAATGATGAAGTCCAGAATAGGCTGCGGGTTCGCGGTCATGATGGTGCACACCTTGCGCAGACGGATGTTTTCAATGGCACCGTCCACCACGAAGGATTTGCCGATCAGGCCAAGGATACAGTATAGGCCCGTGCCCATGCCGAACCGCACGGCGGCAGCCAGTACGATGAGGATATCGCTGACCATCAGCGCCTTGCCGATCTCCATGGAGGTGTACTTGGCAAGGATCAGTGCTACGATGTCGGTGCCGCCGGTAGAAGCGCCGATATCAAACACGATGGCCGCGCCCAATGCGGGCAGGAACACCGCAAACACCAGATCCAGCATGGCATCGCCGCTCAGGGACGCGCCGGAAGGGTACAGCCACTCGCAGCAGGACACGAAAAAGGAGAGCGCAAAGGAGGAGTAGATCGTCCAGCCCATGCACTTGATGCCCAGAAACACAAAGCCCAGCACCACCAGCACCACGTTGATGATCCACATAAAGCCGCCCACATTGATCCGGGGGAACAGGTCTGCCAGCAGGATGGACAGACCAGAGGTGCCGCCGAAGGCGAAATGGTTGGGATTTTTAAAATATACGATGCCTACTGCCGTAAGCACAAGGCCGAGGTTCAGCAGGGCAAAGAAATTTAGATTCTTCAGCAGATTTTCGCGGCTGAAGGCTTCTTTTAAACCGTTCATGGGGTTCCTCCATCAAAAAATACAGCGATTTGGCCTGAATGCCATGCAAAAATATACTCTCCTTGTACAAGGAAGTCAAGGGATAAAGGAGAAGTTGTAGAAAAAGACGGGAAACAGCCGCTGAAAGGTAAAAAAACCGACACATCCGGTGCACTTTGGGCGCAAAAGGGCAAAATAAAGCGCCGCCCGCAGACAAAGCTGTCTGCGGGCGGCGCGGAAGGATCTAATTCAGGAAAAGGGAAAAGGCCTTACAGATTGAAGTAACGCTTTGCGTTGTCGAAGCAGATACCCTTGACGATCTTCTCCAGAGCCTTCTCGTCGTTGGGATACTCGCCGTCCTCGACCCACTGGCCGATGATGTTGCACAGGATGCGGCGGAAGTAATCGTGACGGGTGTAGCTCAGGAAGCTGCGGCTGTCGGTCAGCATACCCACAAAGTTGCCCAGCAGGCCAAGGCTTGCCAGACGGGTCATCTGCTCTTCCATGCCGATCTTGTGGTCGTTGAACCACCATGCGGAGCCGTGCTGGATCTTGCCCGGCACCTCGCTGTTCTGGAAGCAGCCCAGAATGGTGCCGATCTGTGCGTCGTCGGCGGGGTTCAGGCTGTAGATGATGGTCTTGGGGCACTCGTCGGTGTCGTTCAGGGCGCTGAGCAGCTGTGCGATCTCGCCGCCGCAGGTGGCGGTGTTGATCATGTCAAAGCCGGTGTCGGGACCCAGCAGGCTGTTCATCTTGCGGTTCACGCCGCGCAGGCAGTTGTAATGGATCTGCATGGCAATGCCCAGACGGTGGTACTGCTTGCCCAGATGGATCAGGATGTAGGTCTGGTACTTTTCAGCCTCTTCCACGGTGCAGCTCTCGCCCTTCATCACCTTCTGGTAGATGGCGTTCACTTCGTCCTTGTCGGCAGCACGGAAGGGAATGTAGTCCAGACCGTGGTCGGAAGCGCGGCAGCCCATCTCGGCAAAGAACTCGATGCGCTTGGTCAGGGCATCGGTCACGCAGTCGATGCAGGCCAGCTTTTCCTTGCCCACAACGGCAGCCAGCTTGCCCATGTACTCAGCAAAGCCGGGCTTATTGATGTTGATGGCCTTATCAGGACGGAAGGAAGGAGCCACGGTGAACTTGATGGTGGGATCCTCCTTGATCTTCTGGTGCCAGTACAGATCATCGATGGGATCATCGGTGGTGCCGATGAAGGCTACGTTGCTCTGCTCGATCAGGCCGCGGACGGTCAGCTTGGGATCGTGCTGCAGCTTGTCGTTGCACAGGTTCCACACTTCCTCAGCGGTGTCGCCGTTCAGCACGCCGTCGTAGCCGAAGAAAACGTGCAGCTCCAGATTGGTCCAGTGGTACATCGGGTTGCCAATGGCCATGGGCAGAGCCTCGGCAAACTTCTGGAAGCGCTCGCGGTCGGGCTTATCGCCGGTGATGTACTCCTCGGGCACGCCGTTGGAGCGCATCACACGCCACTTATAATGGTCGCCGAAGTAGCTGCCGTCCGGGTTGCGGCCGCCCAGCCACACCTGAGCGATGTTCTCGAAGCGGCGGTTCTCGTAGATCTCGCGGGGAGGAATGTGGCAGTGATAGTCGCAGATGGGCATAGCAGCTGCATAGTCGTGATACAGATGCTGTGCGGTAGCAGACTGGAGCATGAAGTCCTTATCCATAAATGCTTTCATGGGATTTTAACTCCTTTTCTCTGATAAATTTTGTTAAAATTTAGACAAAAACGGGCATGGAATTGCACCTGCTTTAAACAGGCAGGCTGCCTTATCCTTAGTATACCGGAAAATGCCGATGTATACAACTGAAAAACTGCCAAAATTTCACCCTTGGAATTGTATAAACCGCTGGAAATGCGCTAAATAGCCATTTTTGGACTAAAAACATTGCACAAAACACTTGACTTCTTTGTATACAACAGCATAAAATAGGAGCAGAAGATGGCAGGGGAAACGAGAGCCTGCCATGCAAAGCAAGTTTATAAAGGAGATCAATAAGATGGAAACTTTGAACTACAAGGTTCTGGAAGGCACTGGCTACAACGGCTACATCCTGAAGGATGCTCCCGTTAAGGTGATGCAGTTCGGCGAGGGCAACTTCCTGCGCGCTTTCGTGGACTACTTCTACGATGTTGCAAACGAGAAGGCCGGCTACAACGGCAAGGTCAAGCTGGTGCAGCCCATCGGCAACTTCCCCCAGATGGCAGACTGGATCAACGAGCAGGAGGGTCTGTACACCCTGTACCTGCGCGGCAGCGAAAAGGGCCAGAAGGTGGACGCAAAGCGGGTGATCTCCTGCGTGTCCGACTGCGTGTGCCCCTACATCGATAACAAGTGGGACGAGGTTCTGGCACTGGCTCGCTCTGAGGATCTGGAGACTGTTGTATCCAACACCACCGAGGCCGGCATTGCCTACACCAAGGGCGACAGCCAGTTCGATCAGGTTCCCCCCAACAGCTTCCCTGCAAAGCTGACCCGTGTGCTGTTCGAGCGCTACAAGGCCTTCAACGGCGCTGCCGATAAGGGTCTGGTCATCCTGAGCTGTGAGCTGATCGACAACAACGGCAAGGAGCTGCAGAAGTGCTGCAACAACTACGCTAAGGATTGGGATCTGGAGCCCGCTTTCATCGACTGGATGAACACTGCCAACACCTTCTGCTCCACGCTGGTGGACCGCATCGTTCCGGGCCGCATCCGTGACCCGCAGGAGCTGGCTGCTCTGGAAGAAGCCAACGGCTACCACGATACCGTGCTGGACGTGGGCGAAGTGTTCGGCGTCTGGGTCATCGAGGGCCCTGCAGGTCTGGAGGACAAGCTGCCGTTCAAGAAGGCCGGCGTCAACGTTATGGTCGTGCCCGACGTTACCCCCTACAAGAAGCGCAAGGTCCGCATCCTGAACGGCGCACACACCGGCTTTGTGCTGGGCGCTTATCTGGCAGGCTTTGATATCGTTCGCGACTGTATGCACAACGATACCGTGCGCGGCTTTATGAACAAGATGCTGCACGAGGAGATCATCCCCACCCTGCCGCTGGACAAGAAGGATCTGGAGGACTTTGCCTCTGCTGTTGAGGACCGCTTCAACAACCCCTTCGTCAACCACGAGCTGATGAGCATCTCCCTGAACTCCACCTCCAAGTGGAAGGCCCGCAATATGCCCTCCTTCCTGGCTTACATCGAGGAGCAGAAGCAGCTGCCCAAGTGCCTGACCATGTCTCTGGCTGCTTACATCGCCTTCTACTCCAACGACATTCAGGAGCGCACCGCTGATGGTCTGATCTGCAAGCGCCCCGCAGGCAACACCTACAAGATCCAGGACGATGCATGGGCGCTGGACTTCTACTATGCACACAAGGATGACACCGCTGCCCAGCTGGTGCACGCTGTGCTGACCAACACCCAGATGTGGGATCAGGATCTGACCAAGATCGAGGGTCTGGAGGCCGCTGTGCTGGCAGATCTGGAAATGATTCGCACTCAGGGTGCCGAGGCTGCTTACAAGAGCTGCCTGTAAGCTGAAAAATCAACCTACCCGCACAACAAAGGGCTGCTGCTTTGGGCAGCAGCCCTTTTGTGCGATACGATAAGGAGAATAACTATGCCGCAGGCAATTCATATCAGCCCCATCGACAATGTGGTCGTTGCCCTGCACCCCATTGCCAAGGGCACGCTGGTGGAGGTGGACGGCCTTGCCGTCACCGCACTGGAGGATATCCCGCAGGGTCATAAGATGGCAGTCAAGCCCATTAAGAACGGCGAGAACGTCATCAAGTACGGTTTCCCCATCGGTCACGCCACCGCAGACGCCGCCCCCGGCACCTGGATGCACACCCACAACGTGCACACCAACCTGTCCGGCGAGGTGGAGTACAGCTATAACCCCGCCCCGGATCTGGCTCCGCTGCCTAAGGTCGAGCCGGAGACCTTTATGGGCTTCCGCCGCAAGGACGGCCGCGCCGCCATCCGCAACGAGATCTGGATCATCCCCACTGTGGGCTGCGTGAACGATATCGCCAAGAAGATGGTAGCCGACAATCAGGATCTGGTCACCGGCTCCATCGAGGGTCTGTACACCTTCACCCATCCCTTCGGCTGCAGCCAGACCGGCCACGACCACGCACAGACCCGCAAGCTGCTGGCTGCGCTGGTGCGCCACCCCAATGCCGCTGCCGTTCTGGTGCTGCATCTGGGCTGCGAGAACCTGCAGCACGATCAGTTCGTGGAAGAGCTGGGCGAGTACGACCACGACCGCGTCAAGTTCCTGACCTGTCAGGACGTGGAGGACGAGTTTGCCGCCGCCCGCGATATCCTGAAGGAACTGGCTGCCTACGCCGGGCAGTTCAAGCGCGAGCCCATCCCCGTGTCTGAGCTGGTGGTGGGCATGAAGTGCGGCGGCTCGGACGGTCTGTCCGGCATCACCGCCAACCCCACCATCGGCCGATTCTCCGACATGATGGGACAGCGTGGCGGCTCTACCGTGCTGACCGAGGTGCCCGAGATGTTCGGTGCAGAGGGCTTCCTGATGGACCGCTGCATCAACAAGGAGGTATTCGTCAAGGCCGAGCACATGATCAACGGCTTTAAGGATTACTTCATCAGCCACAACGAGGTGGTGTACGATAACCCCTCTCCGGGCAACAAGGCCGGCGGCATCACTACGCTGGAGGATAAGAGCTGCGGCTGCGTGCAGAAGGGCGGCACCGCCCCCATCATGGACGTCATCGGCTACGGCGACCCCGTGGTGACCAAGGGCTTGAATATGCTGTACGGCCCCGGCAACGATCTGGTGTCTGCCACCGCCATGACGGCAGCAGGCGCACACCTGATCCTGTTCTCCACCGGCCGCGGCACTCCGTTCTCCGCTCCGGCTCCTACCCTGAAGATCTCCACCAACACCCCGCTGGCAGAGAAGAAGGACGGCTGGATCGATTTCAACACCGGTGTCATCGCAGACGGTGAAAAGACCATTGACGAGGCTGCAAAGGATCTGCTGGATCTGGTCATCCGCGTGGCCAGCGGCGAGCAGACCAAGGCGGAAAAGCACGGCTTCCGCGAGATCTCCATCTTCAAGGACGGCGTGGTTCTGTAACTGAAAAAAGGGCTGCTGTACGGCAAAAAGCGGTACGGCGGCCTTTTTGTGCATAAAAAGAAAGGAAGTGTATGAAATGTTGGGCACAAATGGAGTGCTGCTGTTGACACTGCTGCTTTATGCGGCTATCATTTATGGTGTAGTACGATTGATCAAATATTTTATCCGCTACGGCATCGATTACTACTTCAAAAAGCTGGATGCACGGCAGACCGAGCAAGAAAAATGACCCGCCGGGGCGACCCGGCGGCAATAATAGGAGGCTTTTACTTATGAATCAGATCACCACCCGGTACATCACCGAGAACGGCGCCTGCTACGAGCAGTACGTCATCACCGACCCCGAGGCAAAGACCGCCCTCACCATCACCCCCGAGCGCGGCGGTATGATCACCAGCTTTACGCTGGACGGCGAGGAGTTCGTCTGGACCCGCCGCCCCAATTTCTCGGAGTGCAACCGTCCCCGCTTTGGCGTGCCGGTGCTGTTCCCCAGCTGCGGCAACCCGGACAACGGCGTGCACATCTTTGACGGCAAGGCTTATCCCATGGAGACCCACGGCTTTGCCGACCTGTGCGCATGGGAAGTGGACAGCGTTGGCCCGGACGGCGTGACGCTGGCACTGGAGTCCACCCCGCTGACCAAGTTCCTCTACCCGTTCGATTTCACCCTGCTGCTCAACTATAATCTGGAGGGCAACAAGGCTCTGGTCAGCCTGACCGTCATCAACGAGGGCAACACCGATATGCCATTCAGCTTTGGCTACCACCCCTACTTTACCGCCTCCAAGCTGGAGAACGTGGAGTTTGACATCAAGTGCGCCACCTGCTCCGAGAACGCCAAGGGCGAGCAGCCTGCCGCCCCGGAAAAGATCACCCTCACCCGCAAGGAGGGTGCAGACAACACCATCCGTCTGCTGACCGGTGTGCAGTTCCCCATGACCTTTACCGACAAGGGCAACGGCCACAAGGTGACCGTGGACGCGGACGAGACCTTTGAAAACGGCGTGCTGTGGCAGCAGGATGCCGAGAGCTTTGTCTGCATGGAGCCTTGGAACGGCTGGGCAAACAGCGTGAACGAGGAAGGCAAGCACGAGGTGCTGGAGCCGGACGAGACCATGACCAGCGAGTGGAGCATCACCATCGAGAAGGCATAAGGTATAAAACATAAAACGGGCTGCCGTGCAATGTCTGCACGGCAGCCCGTTTTTGTATACTGCTCCTTTATGCTTCCAGCACCTTTTTGCCGGTGATGGGGTCGGCAATGCCCAGCAGCGCCAGTATGATCGCCATGCGAATATACACGCCGTTGTGCACCTGATCAAAATAGGCGGCGCGGGGGTCGCTGTCGATCTCCGGCTTGATCTCGTCGATGCGGGGCAGGGGATGGAGCACCGGGGTGTCGGGCTTTGCCAGTGCCAGCGTTTTTGCGTCCAGCTGGTAGCAGCCCTTCAGCCGCAGATAGTCCTCCTCGTTGAAAAAGCGCTCCTGCTGGATGCGGGTCATGTACAGCACATCCAGCCCGTGCAGCTCGGCTTCCAGATCGGCGGTCTCCTTGTAGGTCTGGTGCAGCGGGGTCAGAGTCTCGTCCTTGAGGTACTGCGGGATGCGCAGCTCCTCCGGCGAGATGAACACGAACCGGTTGCCCTCGAACTGGCTCAGCGCGGCGGTGAGGGAGTGCACCGTCCGGCCGAATTTCAGGTCGCCGCAAAAGCCGATGGTCAGATGATCCAGCCGCCCCTTGCGCTGGCGGATGGTCATCAGGTCGATCATGGTCTGGGAGGGATGTGCGTGGCCGCCGTCACCGGCATTGATCACCGGCACGCGGGCACACTGGGAGGCGCGCAGCGGCGCACCCTCCTTGGGGTGGCGCATGGCAATGATGTCGGCATAGTTGCTTACCACGCGGGCGGTGTCGGCCACCGTCTCGCCCTTGCTGGCGCTGGAAAGCTGCGCCCCTGCAAAGCCCAGCGTCTTACCGCCCAGCCGCAGCATGGCAGACTCGAAGGAAAGGCGGGTGCGGGTGCTGGGCTCGTAGAACAGGGTGGCCAGAATGCGGCCATCGCACAGGTGGGCGTAAGGCGCGGGGTCAGCTTCCATCCGGTCGGCAAGGTCGAGCAGTGCCAGCTGCTCAGCCAGAGAAAAGCTGTTGGGTTCAATAAAGTGTCTCACAGCCATTCTCCTTTCAGCACGAACTTTTCGCGCTCGGCACCGGTGGAAACGAACTGGATTTCGTGACCCAGCTGCTTTTCCAGAAACTCCACATACTGCTTTGCGGCCGTGGGCAGCTCATCCCAGCTCTTGCAGCCGGAGATATCCTTGTTCCAGCCCGGCAGCAGGGTGACCACCGGCTGCACCCGGTCAAGGTCGGACAGCGGGTCGAAGCGGGGGACTTCAACGCCGTCCAGCTTGTAACCGGTGATGACCGGGATCTCCTTCATGCTGCTCAGCACGTCCAGCTTGGTCAGGGCGATCTTGTCCGCACCCTGACAGGACAGACCGTACCGGCTTGCCACGCAGTCAAAGGGACCTACCCGGCGGGGACGTCCGGTGGCAGCGCCGTACTCGCCGCCGGCCTTGCGCAGCTGCTCGTTCCAAGCTTCGCCCATGGCATTTTCTGCCGCAAAGGGGCCTGCACCCACACAGGTGGAATAGGCTTTCAGCACGCCCACCACATGGTCAAGCCTGCAGTTGGGGATGCCTGCACCCAGCGGCGCGTATGCTGCCAGCGTGTTGGAACTGGAAGTGAACGGGAAGATGCCGTAGTCGATATCCCGCATTGCGCCCAGCTGTGCTTCCAGCACGATGCGCTTGCCGCTGTCGTGCGCCTGCTGCAAAAAGGCACCCGCGTCACAGATGAAGGGTGCAAACTGCCCGGCCTGCATCCGGCACCACTCCAGCAGAGCATCGTAGCTCATGGGCTCCTGATGGTAGCAGCCTGCAAGCTCCAGATTTTTGGATTCCAAAATCACGTGCAGGCGGTTCTGGACGCGCTCTTCGTCCAGATGCAAAAGGTCGCCCAGACGCAGGGTCTTTTTGCGGTACTTGTCGCTGTAGGCGTAGGCAATGCCCCGGCGGGTAGAACCGAACGCACGGCCCTTCTGGGCAAGACGATCTTCTTCCAGCCCGTCCTGCACCTTGTGCCACGGCATGGAGATGGTGGCTTTATCGGAAAGCTTCAGGTTTTCCGGGTCGACCTTCACGCCGCGCTCCTCGATGGCATCGATCTCTCGGGACAGGTGATCCAGATCAATGACCATGCCTGCGCCCAGCACACAGGTCACTTCCGGGTGCAGGATGCCGGAGGGCAGCAGATTCAGGATAAATTTGCCCTGCTCCGTCACCACAGTGTGTCCGGCGTTGTCGCCGCCCTGATAGCGCGCCACGACATCGGCATTTTCAGCCAACAGGTCGATGACGCGGCCCTTGCCCTCATCGCCCCAGTTGATTCCAGTAACAGCGGTAAGCATAATACTTCATAACCTTCTTTTATAAATTCCCTTGTGCGGTCTCAGACCGCTTTGCCTATTATACGAGGGAAAAGAGAATGTGTAAAAAGTATCCTGCATATAGTCACGATATGTTTTTTGTATGCTGCACATAAAAAGAGCACAGCCGGACCCGCAGATCCGGCTGTGCCATAAAAAAGTATTGCTCAGTGGCAGCTGCCGGTGCAGCCGCCCTTGTCGGCGTGGCAGGCGTGAGCGCCGCAGCTGTGGCTCTCTTCGTGATCGTGGTGGGTGCAGCGGGCGTTGGGGTCAAAGACCAGTGTGCCGGCAAGATAAGCCGCCGCAGCGCTGTCAGCATTACCGGTGATGCCGCCGCACAGACGGATGCCGGCCTGTGCCAGCGCCATCTGTGCCCCGCCGCCAATGCCGCCGCACAGCAGCACGTTCACGCCGCTGCGCACCAGAAAGCCCACCAGTGCACCGTGCCCCTGCCCGTCGGTAGAGACCACCTCAGCACCGGTGATGCGGCCCTCCTCGGCGGTGTAAAGCTTGAACTGCGCGGAGTGGCCGAAGTGCTGGAACACCTGACCGTTTTCATAAGGAATTGCGATCTTCATACTAAAAACTCCTTCCTGTGTGCGAGATTCTCTTTCCCTATTCTAACAGATTGCGCTGGAATAGGGAAGGGCACCCGCGCTTTTTGCGCCTTTTGGGGCGGTAAACATGGCCGGTATGTAAAAGTGATATCAGAAACTGCCGTAAAATGTATTATAATAGAGCCCGAAAAGAGGGTAAAAGTATGAAAACAAAGCATCACGGGCAAATGTCCGAGTCCTTTCTTACGGCAGTGTTCCTTTCGCTGTCCGGCGGCCTGCAGGACGCCTATACCTATCTGTTCCGGGGCAAGGTGTTTGCCAATGCCCAGACCGGCAATATCGTGCTGCTGAGCGCCAACATCATGGATGGCCGGTGGGATAAGGTGCTGCACTATCTGGTGCCCCTGTGCGCTTTTGCGCTGGGGGTGCTGGTCGCAGAAAAAATGCGGGAGCAGTTTCAGGCAATGCAGCGGCTGCACTGGCGGCAGCTGGTGGTGCTGGGCGAGGTGCTGCTGCTGTTTGCGGTGGGCTTTCTGCCGCAATCGCAGAACCTGCTGGCAAACGCCATCGTTTCCTTCTCCTGCGCCATGCAGGTGCAGGCATTCCGCAAGGTGGACGGCTATGCCTTTGCCAGCACCATGTGCATCGGAGACCTGCGCAGCGGCGTAGAAGCCTTCTGCATCTGGCGCAAGACCCACGAGCCCCACGCAAAGGACCGGATGGTGCGGTACTTCGGCATCATCCTGCTGTTCGCGCTGGGGGCTGGGCTGGGCAGTAAAAGCGCGGCGCAGCTGGGCGGCAGAGCCATCTGGATCTCCTGCTGCTTTTTGCTGGTCAGCTTTGCGCTGATGTTCATCCGGGAGGAACTGGAGGAAAACCCGGTCATCGAAAAGGATCTGACCGCCATCCGGCAGGAGACGCGGGAGATCGACCGCACCCTGAAGCAGGAACTGCAGGAAGAACAGCGGGAGCTGAAGCAGAGCGTAAAAAAATAAGAGAAAAGGGGCTGCTGCACATCATTGGTGCAGCAGCCCCTTGCTGTATTGGTATTATTTGTGCGCTGCACCCCGTGCACCGGCTTTGGTCAGCAGCTGCTGGAACTTGCGGGCGGCAGTGTTCAGCGGGCGGTGATGGTCGTAGACAAGGCAGATGGAGCGGGAGGGGATGATCTCCTGCAAGTGCAGCTGCACCAGCTCCCCGCTTGCCAGCAGGGGCGCTGCCATAGGCTCCGGCATAAAGGCCAGTCCCAGCTCGCTTTTGACCAGCGTGAGCATCTGGTCGGTGGTGGCGGCTTCGGTGTCCGGTTTCAGCACCGCGTCGTGCTCCAGAAAGAACTGCCGGTAAAAGCTGCGGGTCATGCTCTCTTCGTTCAGACAGATCAGGGGATAACCGGCCAGCTCTTTCAGGCTCAAAGTCTGGCTGGCCAGCGCCGTAAAGGTCCTGCCGCCCACAAGAACTTCGTAAAAGGGCATCAGCTCCACCATTTTCAGCCCGTTTTCCACCTCTGCGGGGGTGGTTATGATGGCAAAATCCACCTCGCCGTTGCGCACTGCCTGCACCGCCTGCGGGGTGGAGTGGTTGGAGATGCGCAGCCGGATGCCCGGGTACTCGGTATGGAAGGCGCGCAGCTTTTCGGACAGGTAGATGTTCAAAGCGGTCTCGGTGGCGCTGATGCTGATGGCACCGTGCTCCAGCGTGGCGCTGGCGCTCAGCTCTTCTTCTGCATCTTGGATCTGTACCGCCGCCGATGCAATGCGGGAGTACAGCAGCTCCCCCTCCGGCGTTAAGGTGACGCCCCGGTTGGAGCGGATGAACAGCACGCAGTTCAGCTGGCTTTCCAGCCGGTTCATGGCGTGGGTGATGTTGGGCTGGTTATTGCCCAGCACCCGCGCCGCGCGGGTAAAGTTCTGGTATTTTGCCACATAGTAAAAGATCTTGTAGTATTCCCAGTCTACATACATGGGTGCAGCGCCTTCTTTCCATTTCAATATCGCCTGATGACTTTATACGACTTTTTCTGATTTGTATCATAACACGGCGTGCCGGAAATGCAAGTGTTTTTTGCGGGAGAGGGAAAGGCCGGGGAAAACAGAAACTCCAGTACCCGGTTCGGATACTGGAGTTCTTGGTGGGCGCGGGTGGATTGCGCGAGCCGCGCAGAA